>NZ_JBSFNQ010000029.1:0-84833 GCF_053981115.1 Streptomyces sp. NPDC003691
AAGCTCTCCCAGGCCGTCACCGCCTGCGCCGGCGGATTCGCCACCAACGTCAAGACCACCGAGCAGCAGCTCACCGACGTCAAACCCGACCTCGCACCGCAGGGCGCCGAACAGGCCATGGCCTTCACCGCCCAGGTGAAGAAGGCCGGTGCAACCCACCCGGTCAAGGTCGTCGTCTTCCGCAAGGGCACCACCGTCGGCTACCTCACCGCCACCGGCACCCCGGGGAAGACCCTCACCTTCCCCGCCAAGGTGTTCGAGGCCCAGCTCGTCAATCTCGCCTGAGCGAAGCATGACCGGTACTACCAGCACGGGAGCGCGGCGGAGCCGCGCTCCCGGACCTGTCTGTACCCCCACGCCGTGTCGGCGTGGGGGTACAGGTTCTTCAGGAGACTACTTCCGGGGACTCGGCACGGTTATCCGAGTCGTTTCTTGGTGCGCCAGTCGCTGGAGATGACGCCGACGGGTGTGCCCTGGCGGGTGGCTCCGCCGGGGTGGAAGCGGACGATGCCGTTGTCGTGGTCGCCGATGCTGACGAGGTCGCGGTTGGTCCAGGCAGTGACGGAGAGCTGGATGGCGGTGTGGAAGGCGGCGCCGGTGCAGCCGGTAAAGACCCACAGGGCGTCTCCGGCGGCCGCGAAGACCTCCGGCAGCTTGTCGTTCAACAGAAGGGTCGTCGCCGAGATCCAGAAGGAAGGCAGCAAGAACGGTCCACAACCTCACCGTCAACGACCTCCACACGTACTATGTCGTGGCGAGGACCGTCCCGGTACTCGTCCACAACTGCAAGGTCCTGCGGTGGGACCGGGCAACGGTCAACGAGGGCGGTGTGAACGCCGTAGAGCGTTATCTCCTGCGGTTCACCCAGGGAGACCCGCTCGGCGCTCAGAACCAGGGAATGCTCGATCGCCTTCGGTCGATCTCAAGCGGAGAACTTGAGGCAACGGACTACGATCTGAAGTTCTACACCCACGAACTCCGTGAATCGGTTCTCTACCGGAGGGCCGGATACCCGACCGGAGAGCCGGAGGTCGACGCATATGAACTCTGGGACGAACTCCACACCCGGGCATTGAAGGACTACGGAATGACTCGGATGGACGGAAAGACGCAACTTTATCACCCAAGCACGGTGGTCGATGAGTGAAAACAGAATCCCTACGCGCCTCATTCTTGAAGTCGTCAGAGACAGCAAGGGCAACTGGGATACACGAAACATTGACTTCGTACTGGGGCAACGAGGCGCCCATATCGAGATGGGGATCCTTCCCGATCTGCGAAAAGTCGCCGAAAGAGGGTTGATCCGCGAGGACAACAGTGAGCCTCGTGGAACCGGTCCGCGGTGGCATCTCACCGACCTCGGATCCGCCTGGCTGAATGAGCCGAACGGCGAGGACACGTAAGAGCTCATCACAGGTCCGAAGCTCCGCCAGGATGTTCCTGGCGGAGCTTCTCCTCAGGGCGGCCGACCTGAGCAAAGGACTACCAGCGCTCGGGCGGCGGGGCCGTCAGATGGTCGGCGAGGCGGGCCAGGCGGTCGCGGAAGGCGCGGCGGCCGCGGGGCGGGAGGGGGTTGCCGTTCTCGCCCGTGGCCGCGCTGACCAGGTGCTGGACGGTGTCCAGGTCCACTTCTTCGGTGGCCGGGTGGACCGTCAGGGACTCGTGGGCCAGGGCCTGTACGTCGCGGTCGCCGCCGTCGAGGGTGAAGAGGGTCGCCCCGGCGCGGCGGGCCGTGTCGAGGTGGGTGAGGAGCATCTCCCCGGGGGTGCCGGGGGCGACCACCAGCAGGGTTTCGCCGCGGCGGGCCGCCCGTAGCCGGGCCGGGCCCACCGCAAGGTGCGGGGGGTCGCCGGGGCGGATGCGGTGGCGGACCAGGGTGGGGGACAGTTCGGGGCGGCCGGACCAGGCGGCCTCGTCGACCAGATGCGCGGCCAGATGCCACGGTTCGTACTCCTCCGTCCCCACCAGCAGCAGCCCTCCCCCGCGCGGGGTGACCGACGCCCGCAAAGCGCCCGCGAACCGCCGCGCTTCGCCCGGCCATTCCGTACCCGCCAGGACTTCGCGCAGCAGCGCGACCCTCACCGCGTCCATGCCGTATCCAGGGCTGTGCCCATGACTGTGTTCATGGCTGCGCATGCTGTACCAGGGCGGCTGCACGGATGGCGGGTATCACGGCGACTCACCCGTACGGGGGTGTCTACCTCCGAGTAGGGTCGGCCGCATGACTTCCACTGACAGCAGCAGCACCGCTCCCGCCGGCTCGAAGCCCGCTCCCAAGGACCCCTGGGAGCTGCCCGATGTGTCGGGCCTGACCGTGGGTGTCCTCGGTGGTACGGGTGACCAGGGGCGGGGGCTGGCCTACCGGTTCGCGCGGGCCGGGCAGAAGGTGATCATCGGTTCGCGGGCGGCCGAGCGCGCGGAGGCCGCGGCGGCCGAGCTGAGGCTCGGGATCGAGGGCGCCGACAACGCCGAGTGCGCCCGCCGCAGCGATGTGGTGATCGTGGCCGTGCCGTGGGACGGGCATGCCAAGACGCTGGAGTCCCTCCGCGCCGAGCTGGCCGGGAAGCTGGTCATCGACTGTGTCAATCCGCTCGGCTTCGACAAGAAGGGCGCCTACGCGCTGAAGCCGGCGGAGGGCAGCGCGGCCGAGCAGGCCGCCGCCCTGCTGCCGGACTCGCGGGTGACGGCCGCGTTCCACCATCTCTCCGCGGGTCTGCTCCAGGACACCTCCCTCGATGCCATCGAGACGGATGTCCTGGTGCTCGGCGAGTCCCGGGCGGACACCGATATCGTCCAGGCCCTGACGGCCCGGATGGCCGGGATGCGCGGGGTCTTCGCCGGGCGGCTGCGGAACGCCCACCAGGTGGAGGCGCTGGTCGCCAATCTGATCTCGGTGAACCGCCGGTACACGTCGCACGCGGGGCTGCGGGTCACCGACGTCTGAGCCCGGATGAGCCGGGCGGGGGCGGGGCAGAGCCCTGCGGGGAGGCCGGGCAGGCATCCGGGCGAGGACCGCGGGCAGGCCGGGCACATCCCGGGCGGGCCCCTCGGGGAGGTCCGGCAGGCAGCCGTACGGGGCCGGTCCGGCAGAGGTATGCCGGGGGCGGACCGGCCCGGTCCGTCAGGGGCATGCCGCCGTACGGGGCCGGGCGGGGCATGGGGGACACTGGAGCGTACGTCCGCGGCGGTCGTCCGTGCGTCCCGCCGCCGCGTACCCCGTCGTCAGCCCGCGGCCGGGCCCCCGCCCGGCCACCGATCAGGAGCCGCGCCCCATGCCCCGCCTCGCCCTGTACACCCTCGCCGTCTGTCTGCTCGCCGTGGTCGCCGCGGTCGTCTCCTTCGTCCAGGGGATGTGGCTCGGGGTCGTCTGGGTGCTGCTGGCCGGGCTGTCGTCCAATATGACCTGGTACTACTTCCGCCGTGCCAAGGCCGAGCGCGCGGAGCAGGCGGAGCGCACGGCCGGCTGACCCGGCCGGGAGCCGTTCCGCAGGGACCGGCCCCGCCCCCGCCACCGCCCCGAAAACCGGTTGCCCCCGGCAGCCGTCGGCGCGGACCATGACGCGTTGTGCCCAAGCTCTCCGCGATACTCCCCGACCTCTCCCCCTGGCGTTCGTCGCGCGATTTCCGGCTGCTCTGGTCCCAGGGGCTGATCACCTATTTCGGCAGCTTCATGGCGATGATCGCGCTGCCGCTCCAGATCAAGGACCTCACCGAGTCCCCGGTCGCGGTGGGCGCGATGGGTGCGGTCGAGCTGATTCCCCTGATCGTCTTCGGGCTGTACGGCGGTGCGCTGGCGGATGCCCTGGACCGGCGGAAGCTGATCCTGTGGACCGAGGCCGGGCTGGGGGTACTGGCGCTGATCCTGCTGGTCAACGCGCTGCTGCCGGATCCGCTGCTCTGGCCGCTGTATGTGGTCGCGGCCGGGGTCGCCGCCATGGCCGGGCTCCAGCGCCCGGCGCTCGACTCGCTGATCGCCCGGATCGTGCCGCACGACCAGCTCACGGCCGCCGCCGCGCTCAACGCACTGCGCTGGCAGGCCGGGGCGATCGTCGGCCCCTCGGTGGCGGGTGTCGTGGTGGCGTACGCGGGGCATCCGGCGGCGTACGGGATCACGGTCGGGACCTTTGCCGTTTCGGTGCTGCTGTGCCGGAAGCTGGCGCCCTCCCCGGCGGCCCGCGAGGCGGAGAAACCGTCGCTGCGGGGCATTGCTGAGGGCGCTCGTTATGCCTGGTCACGGCCGGTGCTGCTGGGGACGTACACCATCGACCTGGCCGCGATGGTGATCTCCGCGCCGATGGCGATCCTGCCGTTCCTCGCGGACGACCTGGACGCCGAGTGGTCGCTGGGTCTGATGTACGCGGCGATCGGTTTCGGTTCGGTCGTCCTCAGTCTGACCAGCGGCTGGACATCGAAGGTACGGCGGCACGGCCTGCTGGTGGTGTTCGGCGCGGCGGGCTGGGGCGTCGGGGTCGCCGGTGCGGGGCTGGTGGACAACGTCTGGCTGGTGCTGGTGTTCCTGGCGGTGGCGGGCGCCGCCGACATGCTCAGCGGCCTGGGCCGCTCCACCATCTGGAACCAGACGATCCCGGACGGGCTGCGGGGCCGTCTCGCGGGCATCGAGGTGCTGTCGTACAGCGTGGGCCCGCAGCTGGGACAGGTACGAGCAGGGGCACATGCGGGCTGGTCCGGTACCCGGCCCGCGATCTGGGCGGGCGGGGTGGCCTGTGTGGCGGTCGTCGGTCTGCTGGCGGCGGCCCTGCCGAAGCTGGTGCGGTACGACGCCTCGACGGACGAGGACGCCCTGCGCCGCCGGGCCGAGAAGGAGTCCGTGGACAAGGCCGGCGGAGAGAGCGGCGGGGAGGCCGGAGCGGCCTCCCCGGGGGACGATGCCGGGCAGCCGTCCCGGGCCCGGTCCTAGACACGGCCCAAAGCATCACCGGTACCGGGCCGGCCGCCCGCGCCCCGTGTCTCAGGTCCCGCCGTCGCCCCCGTCGTCGCCCCGGCCCTGCTTGTCGTGCCAGCGGGGGTCCGTCTCCCACTCCAGGTTCCGTTCCTGGGCGGTGTCCATCGCGTGGGCCGCCTCCTCCCGGGTCCCGTAAGGACCGAAACGGTCCTTCGCCGGGCATTCGGGGCCCTCCTCGACCTTCTTGTGCTTGAGGCAGTAGTACCACTCGCCGGGTTTCCCGGCCTGCCGCCGCTTGAACAGCGCCATCGCGTCTCCGTCCCTCTCCCTCGTCCCCTCGTCGTCGTACGCCACCATGCTGCCCCACCCCCGCTGGTTAGACTCGCTGACATGTCTGGCCAGTCGCTGCTCGTGCCCGGGGTGCTCTCCCCCACCCGCTCCGTTCCCGCCGCCATCGCGCGCCCCGAGTACGTCGGGAAACCGGCACCCACCCCGTACACGGGGTCCGAGGTGCAGGACCCCGAGACCGTGGAGCGGATGCGGATCGCCGGCCGTATCGCCGCTCGGGCGATGGAGGAGGCGGCGAAGCACATCGCGCCGGGGGTGACCACCGACGAACTGGACCGGGTCGCGCACGAGTATCTGATCGGCCACGGCGCCTACCCCTCCACCCTGGGCTACCGGAAGTTCCCCAAGTCGCTCTGCACCTCCGTGAACGAGGTCATCTGCCACGGCATCCCGGACTCCACGGTGCTGCGGGACGGCGACATCGTGAATCTGGACGTGACCGCTTTCATCGGCGGGGTCCACGGCGACAACAACGCCACCTATCTCTGCGGCGATGTGGACGAGGAGTCCCGGCTGCTGGTCGAGCGGACCCGGGAGTCGCTGAACCGCGCCATCAAGGCGGTGAAGCCGGGCCGGCAGATCAATGTGATCGGGCGGGTCATCGAGTCGTACGCCAAGCGGTTCGGGTACGGCGTGGTCCGCGACTTCACGGGCCACGGGATCAACACCTCCTTCCACTCCGGGCTCGTCGTACCGCACTACGACGCCCCGCACGCCACCACGGTCATGCAGCCCGGCATGACGTTCACCATCGAGCCGATGCTGACGCTGGGGACGCACGAGTACGACCTCTGGGACGACAACTGGACCGTGGTCACCAAGGACCGGAAGCGGACCGCACAGTTCGAGCACACGCTGGTGGTCACCGAGACCGGGGCGGACATCCTCACCCTGCCGTAAC
Source organism: Streptomyces sp. NPDC003691 (assembly GCF_053981115.1). NCBI lineage: Bacteria > Bacillati > Actinomycetota > Actinomycetes > Kitasatosporales > Streptomycetaceae > Streptomyces > Streptomyces sp. NPDC003691. Next base: position 6,153 of record NZ_JBSFNQ010000029.1, read on the forward strand.
CGGCCCGGCACCCGGAGTCATCCGGAAGCGCCGGTCCGGCACCGCGGGGCACGGCTGTGCACGAATTTACCGACAGGGCGTCGGGAAGGTGTTGACTTAGGTAAGCCTAAGTAGGGAGAATCGAGCTGGCAACAGGCGTGACCGGCCGCCGGTGGTTTGTCCTGCCACAGGTCGTTCACGTGCTGTGTCGCACTTCTTCCCCTTGCCTCCCGGAGGACCGCTTTGGACACCACCGCAGCCACCCCCGGCACGCCCTTCTCCCAGCTGCTCCGCTCCACCACGCACGACAAGCACGACGAGGCCAACGCCTCGCCCTTCATCGGCCGGCTGCTCGGGGGCGGGCTCGGGATCGGCGCGTACGCCCACTACACCGAGCAGCTCTGGTTCGTCTACCGGGCACTGGAGGAGGCCGGGGAGACCCTGCGGAACGACCCCGTCGCGGGTCCCTTCGTCCGGGACGAGCTGCTGCGTACGGCCGAGCTGGAGCGCGATCTGACCTTCCTGCGGGGCGAGGGCTGGCAGGACGCCGCAACCCCGCTGCCCGCCACCGCGGAGTACGTGGCCCGGGTCGCGGAGTGCGCCCGCACCTGGCCCGCCGGGTTCGTCGCACACCACTACACCCGCTATCTGGGCGATCTCTCCGGCGGCCAGGTCATCCGGGACCAGGCGGAGAAGACCTGGGGCTTCACCCGCAAGGGCGACGGTGTCCGGTTCTACGTCTTCGACCGGATATCCAACCCGGCGGCCTTCAAGCGGACCTACCGCGGGCTGCTCGACACGGTCAACGCGGACGACCTGGAGAAGCAGCGGATCGTGGAGGAGTGCCGGCGCGCCTTCGACTTCAACAGCGCCCTGTTCTGGCAGCTGAACGAGGCGTACCCGGTCAGCGCCTGAGAAGCCTGCCGCCCACCCGGGGGCATGACGGCAACGCCCGGAGGCCGGGACCCGCATCGGGTCCCGGCCTCCGGGCGTTCGGCGTCCTCCGCGCGTTCGGCTCCTCCGGGCGTTCGGCTCCTCCGGGCGGAGCCGGGCGTCAGGCCGTCAGGCCGTCAGGCCGTCAGGTCATCAAGCGCAGGGCGTCGGCGACGCTCAGCCTGCGCGCGGGCACCGGCGCGGGCGGGGGTACGGGGGTGAGCAGCCGGGCCTGGGAGACCAGGCGCACCCGGCCGCCGATCTCGACCTCGCCGTCCGGTCCGGGCGCGGTGAGGATCTGCGAGCCCCGCCCCTGGGCGATGTTCAGGGCACGGCCGAGCCGGTCGGTGAGCAGGAGCGCGCCGCTGCCGTCGGCTTCGTCCGCCAGGTCCGCCGTCGCTGCCGGGCCGGGTGTGCCCGGGGAGCCGGGGAAGGCCCTGGCGCGGATCCGGCCGGCCCGCTCGTCCTCCCAGGCCCAGGCGTAGCGCGCGGTGCCGCCGGGCGGCGGTACGGGCAGGGCGTCGACCTCGGCCGGGGCGGCGTACTGCTCCAGGGTGTACGGCTGTGCCCAGGCCGCGCGGACGGTGATCCAGGTGAACTCCCCGTCGCCGCGGGTCCAGACGGTTCCGGCGGGCGGGTTCAGCTCCTCCAGGTCGAGCAGCCAGGCGGCCCCGACGAGGGCGTGCGGGGCGAAGGGGAGCCGGGCGCCGGGCGTGTGCAGGTCGAGGACGCCGCGCTCCGGGTCGTCGACGAACACGGTGTCGCCGCCGTCGCTGCCGCCCGCCAGGGCCGTGCGGGAGGCCGGGTCGCGGTAGGGGCGGGGGTCGCGTACGACGGACAGGGCGCTGCCGTGCCGGCCGTCGGCGGCACAGAAGACGCGCAGGACGTCGAGCTGTTGGCGTTCGTTCACCCGGGCATTGAAGCACCGGTGGCCGGTGTATGCGCCCGCTGTCCCGAATCCGTCACCAACACCACACCGGCGGCGGGGCGGCGACGGCCTGTCGGTGCCGTTGCCGCCCCGCTGTCCGGCGTTTCCGCCGCTGGGGCGGGTGCCGCCGGCCCGGCCGCGGCGGGGTGGCGTTCCCGCCGCGGCCGGGCCGTGCTCCGGTGGTGGTGTGGTGACGCGACCGCTAGGCGGTCTGCTTGCGGCGCCGCGTCACAAAGACCGCGCCCGCGCCGACCACCGCGATACCCGCCGCGGCGGCGAGCAGACCGGCGGTGGGGGCGTCCGCTCCGGTGGCGGCCAGCGAACCGCCCGTGGAGCCCCCGGCGGAGCCGCCGCCGACCGAGCCGCCCACGGATCCGCCGCCGGCGCTGCCCCCGGTCGTCCCGCCCGTCGCCGCCGAACCGCCCGAGGTGGAGCCGCCGGAGGACGAACCGCCGGAGGTCCCACCCGGCAGCTGCCCCGACTTGTCCAGCGAGACCGAGACATTCAGCGGGTCGAGCTCGACGCCCGCCTTGTACATCCCGCTGAACGCCTTGCTGCCGTCGGCGGTGAGCACGACCGGGACGTTCCGCAGGGTGACGACCTTGTTCTCGGCCTTCAGCGCGCCCGCGGGCACGGTCAGTGTGCCGATGCCCATGTCGTTGTACGTGGCGGGCTTGCCGGTGTCCTTGTCCTTGGTGGAGACGTCCGCGTGGAGCACGCCCTTGGTGCCGTCGACCTTGACCTGGAGGTCGCTGAGCCGCATGTCGAGGAGGTACTCGGCGGAGCCCGGCTTCTGGTGGCCGAGGAAGCGGACCTGGCCGTCGAAGGACGCCTTCAGGGTCTTGCCCGCGGCGTCGAAGCTGCCCTTCCCCTTGGGGAAGCGGTAGCCGTCGGCGGTGGTCTTCGTACCGCCCGAGACCTCGATTTTGCCCTGACCGAAGCCGGTGGTGACGTACTCGCGGAAGCTCTTCTTGACGCCCCAGTCGAGATTGCCGTCGACGACGGTGCCGGGGGGCGGCTCGGATCCGCCGCCGGTGGTGCCGCCGGACGTCGTCCCGGCGGTCGTGCCGGACGTCGTTCCGGAGGTCGTCCCGGACGTGCTGCCCGCGGTGGTCCCCGCCGTGGTCCCGGACGTGGTGCCGGACGTGGTGCCCGAGGTCGTACCGGAGGTCGTGCCCGCCGTCGTACCGGAGGTCGTACCCGCGGTGGTCCCGGACGTCGTGCCGGAGGTCGAGCCCGCGGTGGTCCCGGCGGTCGTGCCGGACGTCGTGCCGGACGTGGTCCCGGCGCTCGTACCCGCACTCGTACCCGCGCTGGTACCGGCGTTCGTGCCGCCGCCCGGGTTCCCGGCGATCGTCACGCTCAGGTTCACGGGGTCCAGCTCGTGCCCCGCCTTGTAGGTGAGCGCCAGGGCGGTCGCGCCCTCCGCGGTCAGCTTCGCCGGGATGTTCTTGAAGACCATCGGGCCCCGGCCGGAGCCGCGCTCGGCCTTCGAGACGTCGAGCGCCGCGAGCGCGACGTCCTCCGTCTTCTTGTCGCCCGATGTCACATCGGCGGTGACGGCGCCGTTGACGCGGTCGCCGCTGTACTTGAGGTCGGAGAGGGTGACCTTGAAGCCGCGCTTCACGGAGGTGAAGGTCACCGAGCCCTTGAAGTCGGTGGTGGTGACCGCGGTCGCCGTGTCGTAGGAGCCGGTGCCGTCGGGGAAGGTGAACGGACCGTTGTCCGCGGCCTGCCGGGCGCCGTCGGCGACGGCGATCGTGCCTTCGGCGCCGCCTGTGACATAGCTGCGGAAGCTCGCCAGGAAGCCCCAGTCCAGGGTGCCCGCCGTCAGCGGGATCCCGGCGGACGCAGCCTTTGCGGTACCGGTCGCGGCCGGGGCGGCCTCGGACGCGGCGAAGGCGGGGAGGCCGAGGGCGGTGGCGCCGAGCGCGGCCGCGGTGGCGGTCGCCGCGACGATGGCCGTACGGCGTCGTCTCGTAGCTGACATGAGGGTTCTGCTCCTGCGGTTCGGGGGCGATTCGGGGGGAGGGGGGTGGGGTCAGTCGGTGGTTCCGGTCGCGGTCGCCGTCATGCGCCTGCGGCGGCGGACGGCGTACAGGGCGATCGCGAGTGCGGCGGCGAGCACGCCCGCGCCGACGGCGATGAACACACCGGTGGAAGAGGAGGAGTCGGAGGAGGACGCGGCCGGAGCCGGGTCGGTGGCCGCTTCGGACGCGGCGGCCGACGGGGCGGCGGTGGGCGAGGGGCTTTCGGCCGCCGGTGCGCTGCCCAGGTCGGGCAGGGCCGGGAGCTGGGCCTTGGCATCGACGGTGACGGCGAGGGAGACGGGGTCCATCTCGGTGCCCGCCTGGTACATGTTGCCGAAGGCCTGTGCGCCGCCGGGGGTGAGGGTCGCGGGGGCCTCGGTGAGGGTGGCGAGGCCGTTCTTCGGGGTGAAGCCGGTGGCGGGGAAGGTGATCAGCGGTACGGCCGGGGTGGTGCGGGTGCCGTTGACGACATCGGCGCTGAGGACGCCCTTGCCGCCGCTGACCTTCGCGGTGACCTTGGTGAGGGTGAGGTCGAGATGCTGTCCGGTGAACCGCACGGCACCGGTGAAGACGGCGTCCAGGCTCTGCTTCTTCGCGTCGTACGTGCCCTTGCCGGCCGGGAAGCGGAAGAGGGCGCCGCCGTCCTGCGCACCGCCGGAGAGCGTCCACTTGCCCTGCGAGACGGAGCCGGTGACGTACTCCCGGAAGGTGCGGCGGACTCCCCAGTCGACGGCGGCGTCGCGCAGTGCGCCCTGAGCGGTGTCCTTCGCGGTGGCGCTGGGCTTCGCCTCGGGCGTGGGCTTCGGGGTCGCGGTCTGCCGGGGTTCGACGACGTCGACGCCGAGGCTGATCGGGTCGAGGGGGGTGCCAGCGGTGTAGAAGCCGGCGAAGGCGGTGGCGCCCTGGGAGGTGAGGGTGGCGGGGATGTTGTTGAGCTGTACGGGGCCGCGGCCGCCGCGCATGTTCACCCCGGAGAGGTTGAGCGAGGCGAACGGCACCTGGACGGAGTTGGTGACCTTGCCGCTGCCGCGGGCCTTGCTGACCAGGTCCAGGTGGAGGGTGCCGCGGCCGCCGGAGATCCGGACGCTGGGGTTGGCGACGGAGAGTTCGAGTTCGTTGCCGCCGTCGGGCTTGCGGTGGCCGGTGAACTTCACCCCGCCGGTGAAGCGGGCCTCGAAGGCGCCGGTACCGGCGTCGTACGAGCCCTTGGCGGAGTGGAAGCGGAACTGGCTCTTTCCGACGGTGGCCGCGCCGGTCGTCAGCCGGTAGCTGCCGTTGGCGATGGGGCCGGTGACATACGTCTGGAACGAGGACTTCAGTCCCCAGTCGAGCCGGCCGCCGGAGACCGTGCCTTCGGCCGCCTGGGCGGCCCCGGCCGGGAGCAGCGCCCCGAGCAGGGCCGCGAGCAGCACGGCGGCGAATGCCCGGGCCGGTCGGTACGGCGGCATGGAAACCCTCCTGGGTACGGGGGAGCCCGCGGACGGGCGGGGGTACGGGTGGTGGCCTTCCGCTCGGGCGCCGGGGCGGGGACGGAAGGGGGGCACGGCCGACGAAGACGGGGTGCACACCGCCTGGCCAGCAAGGTAAGGCTAACCTAAGCTATCTCCGGTCTGTCCGGGTAGCCCCCGTAAGCCCCCGTTTTCCGGGTGGCCGGGGGCGGCCGGACCCGGCCGAGAACAGCCCGGCGCCGCCCCGGCGGCGCCTCCGCCACGACGAACAGGACGGTGCCCGGTGCCATCGGACCGCAGAACTCCCCTGGTGCGTACGGCGCTTGCCGCCCTCGCCCTCGTAGTCGCCGCGGCGGTGACGGGCTGCAACAGCGGCGCCGTCTCGCCGGGCGGAGCGGCCGGAAAGCCGGGGGCGGGCGCGCCCGCCGACCGGGTCGAGCCGCTGGCGTCCGTCCCGTCGCCGAAGCTTCCGGCCACCGTGACCTCCGCGGACGGCCGGAAGGTGACCGTCACCTCCACCGAGCGGATCGTGCCGCTCTCCGGTTCGCTGAGCGAGATCGTCTGGACCCTGGGGCTGGGCGAGCGGGTGGTGGCCCGCGATGTGACCGCCACCTTCGAACAGGCGAAGGACCTGCCGGTGGTGACCCGCGGCCATGACGTCTCGGCGGAGAGCGTGCTCTCCCTCAGGCCGTCCCTGGTCCTCGCCGACACCACCACCGGCCCCGACGAGGCGATCGACCAGATCCGGGACGCGGGCATCCCGCTGATCACCGTGCCGACCGCGAAATCGCTGGCGGACGTCCGGACCCGGATCGAGGCGGTGTCCGCCGCGCTCGGGGTTACGGCCGCCGGGGAGGAACTCGTCGAGCGGACCGAGCGGCGGATCGCGGCCGTCCAGAAGGACATCCCGAAACCGGCTGCGGAGAAGAAGCCGCGGGTCGCCTTCCTCTATCTGCGCGGCTCCGCCTCCGTCTATCTGCTCGGCGGCGCCGACTCGGGTGCCGCGTCGCTGCTGGAGGCGGCGGGCGCGGTCGACGCGGGCAAGGAGTCCGGGCTGACGAAGGACTTCACCGCCATCACCAGCGAGGCCCTGGCGAAGGCCGCGCCGGACGCGATCCTGGTGATGTCGAAGGGGCTGGCTTCGGTCGACGGTGTCGACGGGCTGGTGAAGATTCCCGGCGTGGCGCAGACCCCGGCCGGGATGGACCGCCGGGTGGTCTCCGTCGACGACGGTGTGCTGCTGAACTACGGGCCGCGGACCGACCAGGTCCTGAAGTCGCTGGTGGACCAGTTGTACGGCACCTCCCAGGACAAGGGGTCCGGCGCATGACGGCCGTGACCCGGCCCGCGGCGCCTTCCCTGGAAAAGTCTCCGGGGGCTGCCCCGGCCCCCCGCAAGGGCCGCCGTTCCACCACCTGGCTGCTGACCGCGGGGCTGGCGGGCGCCCTGTTCACGGTGGCGCTGGTGTCCGCCGGATACGGCGCGTACGACATTCCGCTGGGCGATGTGATCGCCTCCGCGCAGCACCGGCTCGGCCTCGGCGGCCGGCCGCTGGACCGGGTCGGCGAGAGCGTGCTGTGGAACGTGCGGCTGCCGCGGGTGGTGCTGGCGCTGCTGGTCGGCGCCTCCCTGGGCTGCGCCGGGGCGCTGATGCAGGGCGTCTTCGGCAATCCGCTGGCCGAGCCCGGCATCATCGGCATCTCGGCGGGCGCGGCGGTCGGCGCGGTCGCCTCCATCGCGCTGGGCCTGAGCTTCTTCGGCAACTGGACCATCACGGTCTGCGCGTTCGCCGCCGGGCTGGCGACGGTGTTCCTGGTCTACTTCATGTCCCGTTCCGGCGGGCGGACCGAGATCGTGACGCTGATCCTCACCGGGGTGGCCGTCAACGCCTTCGCGGGCGCGCTGATCGGGCTGTTCGTCTTCTTCGCGGACAACGCGCAGATCACCCAGATCACGTTCTGGCAGCTCGGTTCGCTCTCCCAGGCGACCTGGCCGAAGGTGCTGGCGGTCCTGCCGTGCACCCTCGCCGGGCTGCTGGTCGCCCCGCTCTACGCCCGCAGGCTGGACCTGCTGGCGCTCGGCGAGCGGCCCGCCCGGCATCTGGGCGTGGATGTGGAGCGGCTCCGGATCACCATGATCCTGGTGGTGGCGCTGCTGACGGCGGCCGCGGTGGCGGTCGCCGGGATCATCACCTTCGTAGGGCTGCTCGTACCGCATCTGCTGCGGATGGCGAACGGCCCGGGGCACCGCTTCCTGGTGCCCGGCAGCGCCCTCGGCGGCGCGCTGATGCTGGCGGCGGGCGATCTCGCGGCCCGTACCGTCGCGGAGCCCGCCGAACTCCCCCTCGGTGTGCTGACCGCGCTCTTCGGCAGCCCGTTCTTCTTCTGGCTGCTCCGCAGGACCCGTCGCAGGCAAGGTGGTTGGGCATGAGGACACCGTTGTTCGCCGTACGGGAGAGGCAGCTCCCGGCCCGTCCCGAACCGGGTGACGTCCTTGCCGAAGCGAGCGGGGTACGGGTCCGGCTGGGCGGCCGCGAGGTGCTCGCCGGAGCCGATCTGACCGCCCGCTCCGGCGAGGTGCTGGCGCTGGTCGGCCCCAACGGCGCCGGCAAGTCGACGCTGTTCGGCGCGCTCGCCGCGGATCTGGTGCCGGACGCGGGCACGGTCCTGATCGCGGGCCGCCCGTCCGGCTCCTGGGCGGCGCGCGATCTGGCGCTCCACCGGGCGGTACTCCCCCAGTCGTCGGCCCTGTCCTTCCCGTTCCCGGTCGCGGACGTGGTCGCCATGGGCCGGGCGCCGTGGGCCGGGACCGTACGGGAGGACGAGGACGAGGCGGCGGTCGCGGAGGCGATGCGGGCCACCGAGACCGAGGAGTTCGCGGACCGCCCCTTCTCCGCCCTCTCCGGCGGCGAGCGCGCCCGGGTCGCGCTGGCCCGGGTCCTGGCCCAGCGGACCGCGCTCCTCCTCCTCGACGAGCCGACGGCCGCGCTGGACCTCCGCCACCAGGAGCTGGTCCTCCGTATCTGCCGGGACCGCGCGGCGGCGGGCGACGCGGTGGTCGTCGTCCTCCACGACCTGGGCCTCGCGGCGGCCTACGCGGACCGGGTCGCCGTCCTCAGCGGCGGCCGCACCGAGGCGGCGGGCCCGCCGCGCGAGGTCCTGGACGCGGAGCTGCTGACGCGGGTCTACCGGCAGCCGGTGGAGGTCTTCCCGCATCCGCGGACGGGGGTTCCGGTGGTGCTGCCGGAGCGGGGGTTGTGAGGGGCGGGCGGGGCGGCATCCGGCGGGCGGACGGCCGGGCCCGTCCCCGGGTGGGGGCGCCGGCCGGGAGGACACCGGTCTCCTCGAACGGGCGGGCACGGATGGCGGGACGAGGCAACCTCCGGGACCGATGATCCCTCTCTTCTGCCGAAAGATCATCGGGGGAGCAGACAGAGCGCGGGAGGGAGAGCCGGTACGACCGGGCTCGTGCCCGCCGCGTACGCGGCGGTGTCCACGGCACCGGCGTCGGTCCGCGCCGTACGGACCCGGAGGATTCGGGACCCGGTCCCGCCCCGGGCGGACCACAGCACGCCCCCGGTGAATGCGGTCGTTCTCTTACCGAACTGGAGTGTGCAGATGTCCCTTGGCCGTCGTGACGTTCTGAAATGGGGAGCCGGTGCCGGTCTCGCCTCCGCCGCGGTTCTCGGCATGCCCGGCCCGGCCCATGCCGTAACCAGGGCCCGGCACCACTGGATGGGCTATGTCACCAGCGGGCGGCACCTGACCGCCATGACCCTCCCCGGCACCCACAACTCCTGCTCCACCAGTGGGGGATTCATCGCCCAGTGCCAGGACTGGGACCTGCCGACCCAGCTCAACAAGGGCATCCGGTTCCTCGACATCCGCCTGAACGGCCTGGCGGGAACCGCCAACGAAATGGGCCTCTACCACGGCCCCGTCTATATGTCGAAGCGCTACCAGGACGTTCTCAGGGACTGCAAGAACTTCCTTCGCAGCAACCCCAGTGAAACCATCGTCATGCGCGTCAAGAACGAAAACAGCGGCGGCAACAAACTCGGTACGGAGGAGTTCAAGCGCCGCTTCAACTGGCACCTGGACGACCCGTCCATGGGCTTCCGGTCGCTCTTCTGGACCAACCCGGTCTGGCCCACCCTGGGACAGGCCCGCGGGAAGGTCGTCCTCCTTACCAACTTCACCCATGACTGGGCGACCCTCAAGTGGGGCGACCACTGCAATATCCAGGACCAGTACGACGTTTCGGACGATGCGAAGCGAAAGGCGATCGTCGCGCATTTCGACAAGGCCTACTTCGACCACAGCACGGAGAAGATGTTCATCAACTTCACCAGCACCGCCAAGGGCCCCATCCCCAACCCCTCCATGGGGGCCCAGAAGATCCTCGGGAGCGTCGGCGCGTACCTGGAGCCCAGAAGTACTCAGCGGGCCCGTTTCGGCATCGTACCGATGGACTTCCCCAACTACGCCCCCCGAATCGTAGACCTCCTGGTCGACAAGAACTTCGTCTAAGGGCTGTCCCGTCAACCCCCCGGCGGGCGCACGACGACAGCTACGGCACTCCCCCTGGGCCTGGCGGCCCGGGTGGTACCCCCACGCTGCGTTGTCGAATCGCCCGAATGCACCCAGCATGAGGGCGACGCTCCGCCTTGCGATGCACCGCATCTGACGCCGCGCGCTGATCCACCGGGGATTACGGGACAACCCTTGGGGCGCGGGTGACGCCGTGATGCCGTGGTCATCCGCCGGTCCCGAACAGGTCGTGGCGGGCGCCGGACCACTGAGTGATCCACGGCATCACTGAGCGGTACCGGCCAGCAGCCAGCGCCGCACCGGGACCTCCAGCAGCACGCGTCCGCGGCCGGGGCGTTCGGGAGCGGTGACGTCCCAGTCGTACTTCAGCCGGAACGCGGTGACGATCTCCGGCGGGAAGCCGTCCCGGTGCAGTGTCGCGGTCCCCTCGGCGACGACGGGGTACCGCCCGTCCTCCAGGGCCAGCGACACCCTCGGCTCGGTCCGCAGATTCCTGACCTTGACCGAGCCCTCGTCCGAGCCGATCCACCAGGTGCCGCCGGTGTGGACGAACCAGACGGGCGTCATATGCGGGGACCCGTCCGGCCGCAGGGTGCACAGCCAGACGTTCCGCTCCTCGGCGAGCCGCCGCCGGACGTCCCGGGACAGCTCGTTCGCGTGTTCGTGCATGCCCTCATTGGAGCAGGTCGGGTCCGGGGAGCAGTTCGTCGGGTACGGGTCCGGGGGTGAAGGCGGTGGCGTGCCGCGGGCAGGCGTACTGCACGATGCCGGGCCCGCTCGCCTGCTGGATGTATCCCACCTCTACGGCGGCGGGTGAGGTGTGTCCGCAGACCACGCAGGGGCCGCCGGAGGGTGGCGGTACGGGGACGGTGAGGCCGTCGCGGGTCATCGGGGCGTGGTGCAGACGGCCCCGATGGCGCCCCGCGCGGCCGCCTCGACGGTCATGGGGTCGGTCCCGGCCGCGATGCGCCGGAAGGTCTCGGCGCGCCAGCCGCGGGGTAAGCGGGCGAGTCGTTGTACGAGTTCGGGCGCGTCGATGCTGCGGAAGTCCGCGTACTCCGGCCCGGGCGGCGACTCCCCCTTGGCGGCGTACGCCTCCGCTTCCGCCAGCGCTTCGGCGAGGGTGCGGCGCGCGGGGTCCCGGGTACGGGCGGCCCGGTGCAGCTCCCGCAGCACGGCAGCCCGCCAGACCACAGGTAGCTTCCCGAACCGTGCGAGCTGCTCGACCGCGAGCGCAGCGTCCCGGGTCCGGGCGGGGTCGGCCTCGGGCCACCGGGCGGCCGCGTCGGGGTCGCAGAGCACCGCGAAGTGGGCCACGTCCATCACCAGGGCGGTGATCCGCGGCCCGTACTCCTCCGCGCGAAGGTCCACCGGCCACGCCCGCCGCAGCGCCCGCCCGTCCGCGACCGCCCAGTGCAGCGCGGCGCGGGAGTGCGCGGGAAGCAACTCCCACACCCCGGACACCTTGAGCACATCCCACACCTGCGGCCCGACCCCTCCGGCCACCCGGGCCACCACGGGCCACTCCCGCACCCGCCAGCAGGCCAGCACATCCAGCGCCTGCCGCAGGCCGTCCAGCCCGGAACCCTGTGATTGCTTTTCCGTCACTGTTGTCAGCGCTCCCTCTCACCCTTCCGGTAGCTCTTTTCACTTGAGAGAACCGCGCCAACCGATGCCCGGGTAGCGTCGACCGGGGTGGCAAACCCTGGTACTCGGGACGGCGGTTCGGGAGGACGGTCGAAATGCGGCAGGGTGAGACACGTAGGAATCAGCATCTGGCCGATGTGTTCGAGCGTTCGGGCATGTCACAGGGGGAACTGGCCCGCCGTGTCACCGCCAGAGCGCGCCTTTGCGGGCTCCGGCACGTGAACCCGGACGCCAGCAATGTGCGGCGCTGGCTGCAAGGTGCGCAGCCGCGCGACCCCCTGCCGGGACTGATCGCCGGTGTATTCTCCGAGCACTTCGGTCATCGCGTCACCACATTCGACCTTGGCTTCGGGGATACGCCCGATCTTGACCGGCCGCTGAACTACAGCCCATCGTTCACCGAGACGGTGGAGTCAGTGACCGAGCTAGGGAGAGCGGACATGGACCGCAGGAAGTTTCTCGCTGCGTCGCCGTTCGTGGCGGCAGCGGCCGTTGGGCCTTCGCGTGACTGGCTGCTGGCAACGCTCGACCAGGAGCCGTCGGCCGGGCCACGGGTTCGGCTGGAGGATGTGACCGACGTACGGAACATGTTCAGCCGGTTTCAGGAGATCGACGTCATGCAGGGCGGCGGCTCCGGCCGTCTGCTGCTGACCCGGTACATGAACACCCATGTGTATCCGCTGCTCCGGCGCACGCACGCCGAGGACGTGCGCCGTGCCCTGTGCGGCGCGGCTGCCGAACAGACGTATCTGCTGGGCTGGATGGCCTTCGACTCCGGCGAGCACGGAACAGCCCAGCGGTACCTCATCCAGTCCCTGCGGCTCGCGGAGGAGTCCGGTGACGTACGCCTCGGGGCCCATGTGCTGGCCGGTATGGCCGACCAGACCACCGTCCTCGGGAACCCCGAAGAGGGCCGAAGGCTGACCCAGGCAGGCCGCCAGGGTCTGAAGGGCGCCGAATCACCGGCCTGTCTCGCGGACCTCTGGGCCCTGGAAGCCCGTGCCCTCGCCGCCCTCGGGAACGAGTCGGGGGCCGCGCGGGCCATCGTCGAATCGGAGCGGGCCTTCGAGCAGGTCGTCCCAGGGGCCGAACCCGAGTGGGCGCGGTTCATCGACGGCGCCTATCTGCACGGCGAGTACGCGACGGCCCTCCGCGACCTCGGGCGGGCGGCGGACAGCGCCGAGCACGCCCGTGAGTCCATTACCCATGCACAGGCCCAGAACCGGGCCCGGCGGGGCGCGATGTCCCATGCCGTGCTGACGGTTTCCCATCTTCAGAACAGGGAGCTGGAATCAGCGCACGCAACCGGAGTGCGGACGCTGGAGCTGGCGCGCCGGGTGAAATCGTCCAGGAGCACAGAGGCCGTCCGGGACGTCCAGCGCCGGATGATCCCCTTCGGCCGTCACCCTCTGGTCGCAGACTTCAACGAACGGGCCCGGCACCTGCTGGCCGCCTGAACGGCCCGGCGCCCCGGGCCGCGCCTGCGCGCGGGCTCCGGGGCGCCGGGGTTCGGACCTGGGGGTCAGCGTTCGAGGAGGGCGATGCGGATGGCCCGTTCGACATGGGCCGCGGCGTTGGCGTGGCCATCGGCGTTGGGGTGGACCAGGGTGACGCGCTTGCCGATGAGGCCGCAGTTCAGCAGGGTGCCGGGGAGGCTGGAGGGCCAGTAGTCCGGGGCGTCGCCGCAGAGTCCCTCGACCCACTTGGTGTCCGCGGGCTGACAGGCGTCGTGGCCGACGCTGGAGTTGTAGATGTCGACGTAGCGGTCGCCGAAGAAGTTCGTGACCCGCTGGATCGTGCTGTTCAGCGGCTTGAGGACCTCCTCACGGAGCCAGTCGACGTCGGGGTGTGTGATCGGGCCGAGTTCGGTGAGGGAGAGGCGGTTGCACTCGCTGCCCTGCTCGGGCAGGACCGCCGGGTAGCCGACGGTGATCACCTTGGCGTTGGGCGCGGCCTGGTGCACGCGGGCCAGCATCTCGATGTACTCGTCCTGGACCCGGGCGAGCTTGTCCTGGATGCTCTCCTCCCCCTCGGGCGGGTTGGTGTAGTACTCGCGGCAGGACTTGCCGACCGCACCCTGTTCGAGGCACTTCAGGAGCATGCCGCCGAAGGGCAGGCTGTTCCCGCCGACGCCGACGGTGACGATGTCGGTCGCGTCGCTCAGCGCGGCCCGCTTGATCTGCGGGTCCACGGCGGGCCAGCCGTCGGCGGGCGGCTGGACCGGGCTGATCGGCGTCTGCTGGGTCGTGGCGATATCGGTGATGGTGGCGGCGCCGCAGCTGACGTTGGTCAGGTTGACGGGCTTGCCCGGCGGGAACTCCGCCAGCTCCCGGTCGACGACACCGGGGTAGGCGTCGCTGGTGCGGTCGCAGCCGTCCCTCGACGGGTCACCGAGCGCGGGCTGCGGGTCTCCGGCGAAGATGCCGGCGGTGTACGAGTCGCCCAGCGCGGCCCACTCGTACTGATCGGCCGCGCCCGCGGCGCCGGAGGGCGTGAGCGCGGCCGCGGCCAGCACGAGCCCGACGGCCAGCGCTCGTGTGCGGAGACGGGAGACAGGGTGTCGCATGGATCCTCCAGGATCGGCAGATGACGCCCGGGTTGGGAACACGACGCCGGACGGACAGCACCTCGCCCAAGATCATCTGCGGCATCGGTCCCCCGCCGGGTGAACCGGCACAGCAATTCCCCGATCGGGCTAATTAGTCAGATCCTTCGCACCGCCCCGGCCGGCCCGGGCGGTAGGCGGTCCCGTACTCGTGCCGGGCCATCACGCGATACCGCCGCGCCCGCCGTCGTACCCCTGTGCGATCATCGGCGCGTCCCCGAACTCCGCCCCCCACCAGGCGATGCGTACGCGCCGCGCTGTCCGCGAGCCGGGACACCTCTGCCCCACACCCGGCTCCGACCCACGGGGGAACCCATGCCCTATCCGCCCGGCTCGGTGACCAGACCGGCGGCGTCCACCGCGCTGCTGCTGGCCCTTGCCGTCCTGGTATCCCTGCTGCTGCCCACGGGCGCCGCTTTCGCCGCGGAGGAGCCCGTCGCGGCGGCTCCGGCGCCGGCGGCCGCCACGCCCCGGCTGCCCTCGGACGCGGTCCCGCCGCCCGGCGGGAGGACCGAGGCCAAGCCGTCGCTGGGGGGCAAGAAGCCCCGGGCCGCGAAGGCGCCGGAGCAGAGCAGGAGCAAGGCCGCCGGAGAGTCCGCCCGGGAGTCCGCAGGGAAGGCGAAGGCGTTGGCCCGGGCCGAGGCCGCGGGGGCGCCCGTCGCCGCGGACTGTCCCGTACTGCCGCTCGCGCCCTTCGGTGACCCCGGATCGGCCGTCGGCACGGCGACCGTTCCCGCGTCCGGGAGCGTCTGCTTCACCTTCACCGCCGAGCGGACCGGTCTGCACCGGACCCAGACCATGAGCCCCGCCGGAGCCATCGGAGTGGGCTGGATCCAGGTCTTCGACGGCGGGACGCTGCTGAACTGCGAGATGGGCCTGTGCGACCTCCCGCGGACCGGCGTCTTCACGCTGCGGGTCACCAACACCGGCTGGGAACACCACGAGCTCCGTACCTCCGTCGTCCCGGTTGCCGACGGCACCCCGGGCTGTCTGCCGACGGCGAGCACCTCGCTCTCCGCCGCCCCCGTGACCGGGTTCTCGCCCTCCCCGCTGGCCGTGCTCTGCCAGCCCTTCGACGCCCGGCCGGGTGACCGCCTCCACTTCACGCTGAAGAACGACCGGTACGGCGAGGCCATCAGCTGGATCGCCGATTCCCGCGGGGCCCACGCCTGCGCCGAGGGGCCGAGCACCTACGAGAAGTGCGTACTCGCCGGGACCGGCCCGTACCGCCTGATCGGTGTGGTCTCGCAGTCCGAGGGCGGCTTCCCCGCCCCGTACACCCTGCGGGTCCAGCGGCTGAACCAGCCCGAGGGCTGCCAGACCGTACCGGTGAACGCCTACGGCTCCGCGCCGACGGCGAGCACCCCGGGCACCGGCTGCAAGACGTTCACCGCCACCGGCAGCGGCCGGTACGAGGTGTACGGCGTCAAGGACGGCATCCGGGCCGTGGAGACCTTCGTCTACGACAGCTCCGGGATCGGTGTCTGCGGAGAGTACGGGCAGACCTGCGAGCTGACCGCGGGCGCCACCTACACGGTGCACACCTACGACGACACCCTGGTCCTGGACACCGCGGCCGGTACCGGCTGCCGGGCGGTCCCGGCCGGCAACCACCGCGGCACCCTCGCCGCCGGGGCGGTCGACTGTCTGACCCTGCCGTTCGCCCGGGGCAGCTCCCTCGCCCTGAACCAGGCGTACGGGACGGCCGAGGTACGCGGCGAGCTGATAGTCCGCGATGCCACCGGCGCCTGGCAGTGCGACTGGACCACGCTCAGCAGCGGCTCCTGCAAGCTGACCGGGACGGCACCGTTCCGGGCGCTCGTCTCGGCCGACCCGGACGGGGAGCTGCGCTCGGGGCCGTACACGCTCTCCGCGATCCGTACCAACGACCCCTCGAAGTGCCGGGCACTGCCCGCGGGTGACTTCACCGACCGCAGCCCGTCCGCCGCGGTCGCCACCGGGAACGGTTCCTTCACCGACTGCCTCTCCATTCCCGCGACGGGGCACAGCTCCAACGAGATCCTCCAGCTCAAGACCCTCACCGGGTCCTCGCTGGACACCGATGTCCACCTCATCGACACCGACGGCAATCTCGCCTGCTCGGTCGAGGGTTACTGGGGCGGCTCCTGGCAGTCCTGCGCGCTGCAGCCGGGCAAGGCGTACACCGTCCTCTTCACCGGTATCGACCGGCCGTCCACCCACACCCTCACCCGACGGGACGTCACCAGCACCGCCAAGGGCTGCACGGTGACCCCGGCGGTGCCCGTCACCGGCCAGTCCACCGCGGGCAAGCCCGTCGCCTTCGGCTCCCTGACCTGCCACCGGGTCACCACGACCCGCGCGGACGACGCCCTGCACCTCAATGTCCGTGATGCCAAGCGGGCCATGGCCTTCTACGTCTACGGCTCGCAGACCGGCTGGCTCGACTGCGGGCGGCACCGGGCCTGCGGGGCGACCGGCTCCACGTCCTACCAGGTGGTCGCCGGCCAGCAGCCCAACACCCAGTTGCCCGCCGCCTACCGGGTGGACGCGCTGCGCTTCCGTACGGGTGCAACTCCGGCCCCCGAATGCGCCAGAGCCGGGTACGTCACCTACGGCTTCGGGCCGGTCACCGGCACCCTCGACGCGCGGCGGTCGGCGTACTGCGTGGCGCTGCCCACCGCCTCGCACGACACCTTCGACGTGATGGCCGGCTCCACCGGCGTCGGCTACGGGACCGCCGTGCCCGCGCTCTACACCAAGACCGCGGCCAATACCTGCACCATCTCCGGCACTTCGGTCTACAACTGCTCCGCCGCGGTCGGGAGGTACGGCACCCCCGAGCCGAGCGTCCTGGTCCTCGGACTGCCGGAGGATCTCACCGAGACCGTCTACAGCCTCCGTATGGAGTGCACTTCGACGCGGTGCGGTACCGACCGGCCGGGCTTCACCGGTGTCGCCCCGGCCGCCGGGGCGACCGGGTCCCTGGTCACCCTGAAGGCCACCGGTACCGCCCTGCACCCGGGCGACCGGATCCTGCTCACCTCCGGCGTCCACCGGATCTCGGCGGCCACGACGTCGGTCTCCGCCGACGGGCGCACCCTCACCGCGCTGCTCGACCTGAAGAACGCCGCCACCGGGGTGTGGAGCATCAGCTACCTCACCCACAACGGCTACGAGTGGCCCGCGGGCTCCTTCACCGTCACCCCGCCCGCGCTGAAGAACACCAAGGCCCCGGCGGTCGGCGGCAGTGCCAGGGTCGGGGCGAAGGTGACCGCGGGCACCGGCACCTGGTCCCCCGCGGCGGCCTCGTACACCTACCAGTGGCGGGCCGACGGGAAGAACATCTCCGGGGCCACCGCCGCCGCGTACACCGTGCCGTCGACGCTGCTCGGCAAGAAGCTGAGCGTCGCGGTGACGGCCAGGCGCACCGGCTACACCCCGGGGACGGCGGTGTCGGCGGCGTACCCGGTCGCCAAGGGCATCGCGCCCAAGGCAACCAAGCCGCCCACCGTCTCCGGTACGCCCAAGGTGGGCCGGGTGCTGACGGCGAAGCCGGGGACCTGGTCGCCCGCGCCGACCTCGTACGCCTACCAGTGGTACGCGAACGGGAAGGCGATCGCCGGGGCGACGAAGGCCACGCTGAAGCCCGCCACCGCGCAGCGCGGGAAGAAGATCACCGTGAAGGTGATCGCCCGCCGGACCGGTCATCTCGACGGGTCGGCGGTCTCCAAGGCGACCGGGGCCGTGGCGCGCTGATCCACGGTCTCGCTCCGCGACCCTGAGGGGCCGGGTCCGCTTCCGCGGGCCCGGCCCCTCGGCCGTTTCTCCGTCAGGGCCGGGGGAAGTCGGCCTCGCGTACGGAGTGGAGGTGGATCAGCGCGTCGAAGGACCGGCCGAGCGCCAGATCGTAGGAGGGGTAGCCCTCGTAGAACTCCGTGCCGATGGTGCGGACCGGGCGGGCGGTCTCCAGCCAGCGGCGGGCGGCGGGCGCGGCGGCGCGCAGATCGGCGTAGTAGTCGCGGTGGCGGACCCGGTCGAGGGTGTGCTCGTTGCTGCCGGGAGCGGCCGCGCCGACGGTGAACTTCCGCCACTCCCCGCCGATGGCGGCGGGCTTGGAGAGGAAGGAGCCCCGGTCGAAGGTCATCCCGATGGGGAGATAGTCCCGGCCGAGGGCGTCGCGGAGGAAGGAGCCCTGGGTCTTGGGGTACATGGCGGCCGTTCCGGCGATCAGGCCGAGGTGGTCGTTGTGGGCGGAGACCAGCACCTTGTGGCCGGTGCGCCGCTGCCACCAGAGGACGTTGCGGGCCATGACCTCGTCGCGGAAGCGCTGGAAGGGGGGCAGGCCGGAAAGGTCGGTGGTGTCCACGGTCAGGAAGTGCGTGGTGTCGGCGACGGAGCGGGCGTTCTGTACGGCCCAGTCGTGGGCGTCCCGGTCGGCGCCGCCCGCCGCGCGGATCAGGTCGAGTGCCTGCCGGGCCCGGTCGGCGAAGTGCCGCCTTTCGGCGATCGGCCGCTTCAGATACTCGAAGACGTCGTCGACGGGGCGCAGCCCGGTGTAGAGCCCGTCGATGCGGGCGGCCAGCGCGGGGTGGTGCTCGTGGACATAGCCGGTGATCCGGCCGAAGAACTCGTCGGTGATGGCCGGTCCGGCGAGGTCGTTGCCGACGAAGTGGACGGTCCGGGTGGGGTTGCGGCGGTTGTGGTCGCGCATCCACTCGATGAGGTGGACGAACTCCTCGCGGTCCCAGGGGGAGTTGGCGAGGGTCTCCCGGGCGATCTGCCGGGCGTCGCCCTTGCCGGACTGGAGGAAGTCGTCGATCCGCAGTCCGGCGGGCCAGCTGTACTCCAGGGAGAAGGCGCGGAACCCCTTCTCCCGGACGAGGTACCGGAAGAGCCGTTCCTTCATGGCGAAGAACTCGTGGGAGCCGTGGGTGGCCTCGCCGAGGCCGACGACCTTCGCCCCGCCGATCATCGCGCCCAGGGCCCGCAGGTCGTGGTTCTTCCCGCCGGGTTCGGCGGTACGCAGAGGGTGGGCGATCCGGTCCAGCGCGCGGACGACGGGGTCGCGGTCCGGGGCGGTGTTCCACCCGGGGTCCCGCCCGGCGGCCGGGGCCGCCTGCGCCGCCGCGGGGGCGAGGGCGGCCGGGGCCATCGCGATCGCCGCCGTGACGAGCATGGCCCGGCGGCCGATGCACGGATGGTCATGGCTGGTCATGCTGGGGGCTCCTTCGGTGGGCTGCGGCGACAGGGGAATCCTCGTCCGCGGCGCCCCGGCGGCGCAGTGACCGCGGCTCCCCTGTTCCTGGTGGAGCCCGCTACACCGGGGCCGCCGGTACGGCATCGGCGCGGCGGCCCGAGGGGTCCGCCGGCCGCTCCCGCGGCGCGCTCTTGACTTCGGCTTGACCGGCTGTTGACAGCCCGATAGCAAGCCTGTGACCTGCACTTTTAAGGATCTTGCAGATGAGTCGCAGGTCACTGCAGAGAGGTGTTCGAGCCGTTCCGGCGGGGGTTAAGTTAGGCCAGCCTCACCTTGCCGGACGGCCGGTTTCCGGTCGTCCCTTTCCCCGTGGAGACTCCTGTGCGACTCCGTTCTCCCGCCGTCGGCGCCGCCACCGCGGCCGCCGCGCTGGCCCTTGTCACCGGCTGTGCCGAGAAGCCCGGCGGCTCCGGTGGCGACGGCGCCGTGTCCGTCGTCGCCAAGGACGACTCCTGCGAGGTGTCGGCGACGGAGGTACCCGCCGGGCATGTGCAACTGGACATCACCAACAAGGGGTCCAAGGTCACCGAGGTGTACATCCTCTTCCCGGACGACCGGATCGTCACCGAGCGGGAGAACATCGGGCCCGGGACCTCCGCGCGGCTGACCGCCGAGGTCAAGGCCGGGGCGTACGAGATCGTGTGCAAGCCGGGGATGAAGGGCGACGGGATCCGGCAGAAGATCAGCGCCACCGGGGGCGCCGTGGCGAAACGGAGCCCGGAGATGGACGCCGCCGTCGCCGCGTACCGGCAGTACGTCCAGCAGCAGGCCGAGCGGACGCTGCCCAGGGCGAAGGTGTTCACGGACGCCGTCGCCGCCGGGGACGTGGCCGCGGCGAAGAAGGCGTACGCACCGTCCCGGATCGGCTGGGAACGCACCGAGCCGGTCGCCGAGTCCTTCGGCGATATCGACCCCCGGGTCGACCTGCGCGAGGACGGGCTGGAGAAGGGCCAGGAGTGGACCGGCTGGCACCGTCTGGAAAAGGCGCTGTGGCAGGACGGGCGGATCGGCCCGCGGGAGAAGACGCTCGCCGCCACCCTGATGAAGGACCTGAACGACTGGCAGCGGCGCGTCGGCACCGCCGAACTCACCCCCACCTCCATGGCCAACGGCGCCAAGGAACTGCTGGACGAGGTCGCCACCGGCAAGGTCACCGGCGAGGAGGAGCGGTACAGCCACACCGACCTGGTCGACTTCCAGGCCAATGTGGAGGGTGCCCGGAAGTCCCACGAGCTGCTGAAGCCGGTCGCGGCGAAGAACGACGCGGCCCTGGTGGCCGAGCTGGACCGGCGGTTCGCCGCACTGGAGACGCTGCTGAACAAGTACCGCACCGACCGGGCGGCGCCCTCGGCCGACGCGTACACCTTCGTCTCGTACGACACCGTCGGCACCGCGCAGCGCAAGGAGCTGAGCGACGCGGTGAACGCGCTGGCCGAGCCGTTGTCGCGGCTCGCCGCGGCCGTGGTCAAGTAGGGGCCGGGCGATGACCGGACAGACGGACCGGCCCTCGTCCGCGGCGGAGCCCGGGCGGGCGGCCCGGCCGTCCCGCCGGGCGCTGCTGGCCTGGGGCGGCGCGGCCGCCGGGGTCGCCGCGGGCGGTACGGGGGCGGTGGCCCTCTCCGGCCGGGACGGGCCCGCGGCCGACGACCCCGGCGCGGCGGTGCCCTTCCACGGACCGCACCAGGCCGGGATCGCCACCGCCGTCCAGGACCGGCTGCACTTCGCCGCGTTCGACGTGCAGACCCGCGACCGGGCCGCCCTGGTCCGGCTGCTGAAGGAGTGGACGCGCGCGGCCGAGCGGATGTGCGCGGGCCGGGCCGTGGGCACGGGCGCCTACGGCGGCCTGCCGGAGGCGCCGCCCGACGACACCGGTGAAGCCCTCGGCCTGCGGCCGTCCCGGCTGACCCTGACGGTCGGCTTCGGGCCGGCCCTGTTCGACCGGGACCGGTTCGGTCTGGCAGGCCGCCGCCCGGCCGCCCTGCACCCGTTGGAGAGCTTCCCCGGCGACCGGCTCGACCCCGCCCGCAGCGGCGGCGACCTGTGTGTGCAGGCCTGCGCCGACGACCCCCAGGTAGCGGTGCACGCGATCCGCAATCTGGCCCGGATCGGGTTCGGCACGGTCGCCGTGCGCTGGTCCCAGCTCGGTTTCGGCAAGACGTCGTCGACGACCCCCGAGGCACAGACCCCGCGGAATCTGATGGGCTTCAAGGACGGCACCCGCAACATCTCCGGTACGGACACGGCCGCGCTCGACGGCCATGTGTGGGTCGCCCGGGGTGACGGTCCGGACTGGCTGGCCGGCGGCTCGTACCTGGTCGCCCGCCGGATCCGGATGACGGTCGAGACCTGGGACCGGGCACCGCTGAAGGAGCAGGAGGACATCTTCGGCCGGGACAAGGGCGAGGGCGCCCCGGTGGGCCGGGCCCGCGAGCGCGACGAGCCGTTCCTGCCCGCGATGCTGCCGGGCGCACATGTCCGGCTGGCTCATCCGGACTCCAACGGCGGTGCGCGGATGCTGCGCCGGGGCTATTCGTTCACGGACGGCACGGACGGGCTCGGACGCCTGGACGCGGGGCTGTTCTTCCTCGCGTACCAGCGCGATATCGACCGGGGGTTCGTCCCCGTCCAGCGCAGGCTGGCGGCCTCCGACGCACTCAACGAGTACATCCAGCACGTCGGTTCGGCGCTGTTCGCCGTCCCGCCGGGAGTCCGGGACCCGGACGACTGGTGGGGCCGCGAACTGTTCTCCTGAGCATCTCTCCCGAGCTCCGCCGCCGGCTTTCGTATCCCCGAGGAAGGACCGCCGTGTTCGGCAACTATCTGATCGGTCTGCGCGAGGGCCTCGAAGCCAGTCTCGTCGTCTGCATCCTGATCGCCTATCTGGTGAAGACCGGCCGCCGGGACGCCCTGGTCCCGGTCTGGGCCGGGGTCGGAGTGGCCGTCGCCATCTCCCTCGCCTTCGGTTCGGTCCTCGAATTCGGCTCGCAGCAGTTGACCTTCGAGGCGCAGGAGATGCTCGGCGGCACCCTGTCGATCGCCGCCGTGGCACTGGTGACATGGATGGTCTTCTGGATGCGCCGCACCGCCCGGCACCTGCGGTCCGAACTGCACGGCAGACTGGACGAGGCCCTGCGGATGGGGACCGGTGCGCTGGTCGCCACGGCAGTGTTCGCGGTGGGGCGGGAGGGGCTGGAGACGGCCCTGTTCGTCTGGGCCTCGGTCCGGGCGGCGACCGGGGAGAGCCCCAGCGGGCAGCCGATCGCCGGGGTGCTGCTGGGCATCGCGACGGCCGTCCTGCTCGGCGTGCTGTTCTACCGCGGCGCGATCCGCATCGACCTGGCCCGATTCTTCACCTGGACCGGCGGACTGCTGGTCGTGGTCGCCGCCGGAGTGCTGGCGTACGGCGTCCACGATCTCCAGGAGGCCCGCTTCCTGGGCGGTCTGGCGGACAAGGCGTTCGACATCAGTACGACGATTCCGCCGGACTCCTGGTACGGCACGCTGCTGAAGGGCACCGTCAACTTCCAGCCCGACCCGACCGAGCTCCAGGTCACCGTCTGGTTGCTGTACCTGGTCCCGACGCTCCTGCTCTTCCTGCGGCCCGGCAGCCCGGGTACAGCCGGCAGGAAGCAGGCGGTACCCGGGCCGGGTCAGGGCCGGGGTCAGGACCGGAGTCAGGACCGGAGTCAGGACCAGGGCCGGGACCAGAGTCCGGGTCCGGTGGCAGGCGGCTGAGCCCGGATTGCACGGCTGCCCCGGAGCAGCACCCTGCGTACCTCCCGCATCGTGGAACACCACCGCCCCGGGGAACTCTTGTTCCCCACCGGTGCCGTGGCCGCTGTGACACGATCCCGTCGTGGGTCGTACCGGCCGTGGGGGCCGGAGTGTCCGGCCCCGGGGGGAGACATCGATGGCAGTGTTCCTCGCAGGTCTGTTCCAGGCGGCTCCGCCGCCCGTGGTGGTGAAGCCTTCCGACGACCCGGAGACCGAACGGAGACAGCAGGCGATCGCGGCGCGGAAGAACGCGAACATGGCCGCCGCAACGGCGGCTTTCCAGGAGGCGTGGACCCGTTTCCGGGCCTGTGACCGGCCCGCCGAGCCCGAGGACGCCCGGTGGGGGCTGTGGCCCGCTCCCCCGGGGCCCGCGACGGCGCTGGTCCCCCGGCTGGAGTCGATACCCGGCGTCGATGTGCTGATCATCGGCAGTCTGAGCGGCAAGGCGGTGGGCGAGACCCAGTTGCTCCATCGGCTGCCGAAGCGGGCCGCGGGGGGAACGGACGCGTCCGCGGGGCCCCCGCAGGAGCCCGAGGACCTCACCCGTCTCACCCCCGATCAGGTGCGGCACTGGCTCGCGGCGCACCCGGGCGAGTCCCTCTACATCAAGGTGACGGTGGAGACCGGGACCAGCCTGGTCGAGCCCGGCGCGATCGCCGAGATCCTCAACCACGAACTCTCCGCGCACACCGAGGCCTACGCGGACTTCTTCCACACCGAGTCGGCCGCACCCGGCACCGGTACCTTCGGCACGGCCGAGGAGCAGCATGCGGAACTGCGCGCGGGGCTCCCCCGCTACCGGACGATCGCGGGCCGCTATCTGACCGGCTACGACGACGCCTGGGCCTTCAACCGGCGCCGCACCCTGGACGACCGGGCCCTCGCGGCGCTGCCCGAGGGACTCGAAGGTTTCTGACGGGGCCTTCCGAGGGCTCCTCCGACGGGTATCCGTGCCGCTCGGTGCGCACGGGGGTGTTCCCAGGATCCGAGGCACCGGGGCTGATCCGGTCAACGGGGGAAGGCGGTCGCTCCACCGTGTACGGCACGTTTCTGTTCGGTCTGGGCACCGCTCTCACCGCGGGTCTCGTCATCGCCCCGCTGCTCGCCGTGGCCGCAGGGACGCACCGCGCCCGGCTGCTCCGGCCGGTCCTCCTGGCCGTCGGCGGCACCTTCGGGTCGCTCCTCGTCCTCGACCAACTCGTCGAGTCCGGCGGCCGCCGCCCGACGGCCGCGGCGGACGCGGTCCTCGCCGGGATGTCGGCGGTGGCGGCCGCCGCGCTGATCGGCCGGGCGGTCCTGGAAGTCCGCCGCGCGGCACCGCAACGGCCGCTGCCCGCGGGTGTCGTGGTCGCCGCCGCCGCTCTCGTCACGGCACAGGGCGGTCTCGCCCCGGCCCGGTTCACCGGGGGCGCGGCCCGGGCCGCGACCGGCACGGAAGCGAGCGTTCTGCCGCTTGCCGGGGTGGCACTGGGCGTCTCCGCCGCGGTCCTCCTGACCCTGGCGGCCCGCCACGGCCTGCCGCGGATCCGCCCGGACCGCCGGTTCCGCGCCGCGGCGGCGGCCCTGCCCGCCCTCGCCGCGGCCGGACTGCTCGCCCGGGGCACCGGCGGTCTCCAGGCCGCCGGTGTGCTCGGCGGTGACCGGACCCCGGTGTACGACGTCCAGTCCGCGGTCCCGGGCGACAGCTGGTACGGGACCGTGCTCGGGGCGGCCACCGGGTTCAGCCCCTTCCCCACCGCCCTCCAGATCACCGTCTGGTGCCTGTATGCGGTCCCCGTGCTCCTTCTCCTCCTCTCCCCGATAAGGTTCGGTCGTTCAGTCGGGGGCGCGGGGGCCGAGGGGAAGACGACCGATGGAGAGGCCGATTCGGGTGGGAGCACGGCGACGCCGGGGCCGGGGGACGGCCGTGACGGGGCTCGTGGCGTCGGCGGCCGTACTGGCCCTGACGGCGAGCGGCTGTGTGACGGTGCACGGGGAACGGGCGGTCGTCCCGTCGGCGACGGAAGCTGAGGCGGCCGAGGCGCTGAAGGAGTTCGTGGCCGCGTTCAACGCCGCGGACAAGGCGTACGATCCGGCGCTGGACGCCGACCGGGTCACCGGTCCGCTGGGCGCGGTCAACCAGGCCGGTATGAAGTCCCGCAGTGTGACGTACCCCGGCGGCAATCCGCGGCACACCCCGCTGGAGCTGACCGATGTCACCTTCTCCATACCGAAGAAGGCAGGCTGGCCGCGGTACTTCCTGGCCGATACGGACTCCAACCGCGACCGGGACGGCGGCCCCGGTGACGAGCGGTGGCTGCTGGTCTTCCTCCGCGGCGGCCCCACGGACATCTGGAAGGTCGGCTATCTGAACGCGGTGCCCGCGGCGAAGGCGCCGAAGCTGAAGCGGGACGGCGAGGGGTATGTGACGATGCTCCCGGCGTCGACCGGGAAGCTGGCGCAGCGGCCGGACGGACTGCCCAAGGGCTACTCGTCCTATATGCAGTCGGGGACGCCCCCGGTCTTCGGCGACGGCCCGCACACCTCGCAGTGGCGCGACGTCCGGCGGCGCTCGTCGAACCTGCCGGGGATCTCCACCCAGTGGATCGACCAGCCGCTGGACACCGGCGACTTCGCGCCGCTGGCGTTCCCCACCGAGGACGGCGGGGCGCTGACGTTCTTCACGATCCGCACCTATGAGCGGCAGACCGCGGCGGGCGGGGTGAAGCTGACCGTCCACCCGGATGTGAAGCCGCTGCTGACGGGCACGGTGCACACCTCGCTGACGAAGGAGCGGGTGTCCGCCCAGGCGGCGCTGGTCCCGGCGGCGGGCGGCGCCGGGAAGACCGAGATCCTGAGCCGGCTGGCGGGTCTCACCACGGCGAAGGGCACCTGAGGGCCGGGGGCGGCGGCGCCCCGGCGGAACTCCGCGGCGGGATTCCGTGCGCGGGGGCAACCTTTCCGCGGGGCGGTGCGTCTCCGAGCCGTACGCCTCCATGGCGTACGCACCCGCCCGCTTTCTCAGCGAAAGGCCCCTGTGCACAGATCAGTTGCCGCCACCGGCACCGGTGGCGCCCTGTCCGTCGTCGTCCTCGGCAGCCTGCTCACCGCGGTCCCGCCGGCCGCGGCCGCCCCGCAGACCACCGCGGCCCCCGTCTGCGCGGCCAATGTCTACCAGCGGACGATCTACAAGAACGCGTCGTTCACCGGCGCCCCGGCCCGGACGGACTGCGACGGGTCCGTCAACCGGAACTGGTCCGGAAGCCCGGCCTCCGGCGTACCGAAGGACAACTTCTCCGTCCGCTGGACGGTGAGCCGCGACTTCGGCTCCGGCGGCCCCTTCACCTTCACCGCCTCCGCCACCGACGGTGTCCGCGTCTATCTGGACGGCGTCCGCAAGCTGGACCTGTGGAAGGGCACCGGCGACACCGCCCGCGCCCAGGGGGTCAATCTCACCGTCCCCGCCGGACGGCACACCCTCCGGGTCGACTTCGTGAACTGGTCCGGTGCCGCCAAGGTCAAGTTCGTCTATACGCCCCGGACCTCGGCCCGCTACGACAAGACGAAGCCGCTCGTCCCCACCGGGCTGAAGACCGCCTACAACACCACGACCCGCCGCACCACGGTCTCCTGGACCGCCAACAAGGAGATGGACCTCGCCGGTTACACCCTCTACCGGCGGCCCACCTGGAGCACCAAGTGGTGGAAGGTGGCCACCACCACCGCCCGCACCCACACCGACCATCTGGTCGTCGCCGACGACCGCGAGCCCTACTACTACGAGCTGCGGGCCGCGGACAGGACGGGCAACACCTCGGCGGGCAGTACGGACGTCATCAGCAATCCGGTGCCCGTGGTGACCTCGCTGACCGGCAGCTACAACGAGACGACCGGCAAGGTCGCCCTGAAGTGGCCCCAGAACAAGGAGCCGCACTTCGACTACTACACGGTGCTGGAGCAGCGGGAGGTGGACGGCTACTACCGCTGGGTCCCGCTCGGAACGACCAGGGGCACCACCTGGACCGCCGACGCGGGACCGGCCGACGGCGGGGGCCGGTGGTACCGCGTCCTCGTCACCAACGACGGCGGCACCACCACCCGCAACCCGGACCGGCTGGAGGCCAACGCCCCCAATGAACTCTGGCTCACGGTGCCGGACCGGGTGGCGCCCATGTACGCGCCCCATCTGACCCTGGGCTCCTGCACCGGGGGCGTCGAGGCGAAGGCCACCGACTACACGCCCGCCCCGATCCGCGACTTCGACGGGCTCGCGATCGAGCGGCGCGCGGCGGGCGCGGACGCCTGGACGGTCATCGGCCACGAGGAGTTCAATCCGCGGCTCGGCGCCAGGCTCACCGTCTGCGATCCGCTGCCGCGGGACGGCGGCACCTACGAGTACCGGGCGCGCACCTTCGACCGGGCCCTGAACTACTCGCCGTACACCGATGTCGTCACCGTGACGAGGCCGGCGGGCTGAGGTACGCCGAAGGGGCCCGGCGGACTCGTGTCCCCGGGCCCGGGAGGGCCGGCCGCTCAGTGGTGGAGCGGCCAGGCCTCCTCGTGCTCGACCGCGTACCGGGCACAGGCGTCCGTCAGGGCGCCCAGCAGGATCAGGGGTTCGGGGAGGGCGTGCTCCGGGCCCCGGACCCAGGTCACTCCGTGGTCACCCGGCAGCCGGGACGGCGGGACCAGTACATAGCTGCCGCGACAGTGCCAGCGCAGGCCCGGGTGCTCGGCCATGGTCTCGGGGTGGCAGTCCAGCTCGCAGGGCCACCACTCGTCCTCGTCCTCGGGGGTGCCCCGGGTCTGGGTGAAGAAGAGCGCGCGGGCGTCCTCGCCGTCACCGGTCGCCTCGGCGACCGGGCCGACCTCGACCCCCTGCTCCAGCAGCTTCGCGAGAGCGTTGCGGCCCGCTTCGAGGGGGACGTCCAGGACGTCGTGGACCATGCCGGTCGCGGTGATGAAATTCGCCTCGGGCTCGCCCTCGGCCCAGCGCGCGATCTGCGCGGGGTCGGTCGTGGACTGCGTCTGCCAGGCGAACGAGACGGGGTGGCGGCCCGGGGTCGGGCAGCCGATGCGCTCGCACGAGCACCGGTACGCGACGGGGTACGCGGCGGGCGCGAGTGGCAGTCCCGCGGCGGCGACGGCAAGCAGCAGATCCTCACGGCCGGAGTCGTCCGGCTCACTTTCCCGTGAGCGCCTGCGCAGCCAGCCGGCCAGCCTGCTCTCCCGGGGGAGCCCGTTCCCCGTGCCGCGGTAACGGCCTTTACCGTCGCCCATCTATCCCCTCACAGATCACAGCTCGCCCCTCGCGGTCCCTGCCATGGTCCCACCATCCTGCGCCGCGGGAGTCCACTGTCCCCAACCGGATGCCCTGTCCGCGCATTCCGGGGCGCACGGGGAGGGAGTGCGGGATACTGCGCCGCGCCGGTCGCCGGCCGGGCCCGGCGGACGGGCCGGGGGCCGGTACACGGCCGGTACGAAGGCCCCGGCCGGGGCCCGCGGGCCCGTGGCGGCGGGGCCGGGGAGGCTCGGGGCAGGGGGCCGGAGGGTGCGGCGGGCGTCCCGGGGAAGTGGCAGGGATCACCCTCCGGTGTCCCCTGATCACCCCCTGATCACCTCCTGATCACCGGCGGCCCGGTCCCGGATCACCCGCGCGGGCGCAGTCCGTACAGGGCGTACTCCACGATCCGGTCGGCGTAGTCGTGGGTCAGCGGCAGGGTCCGCAGCAGCCAGCGGTGCAGCAGCGGGCCGACGAAGAGTTCGGTGGCGATCCTGGGGTCGATCCCCGGGTCCGCCTCGCCCGCCTCCTGCGCCGCCGCCAGCCGTCCGGTGTAGAGCCGGAGGCCCGGGTCGAGGAGCTTTTCCAGGAACTCGGCGCCGACGGTCTCGTCGACGATGCCGGCGGCGGCGAGGGCCCGGGTGGGTCCCTCGTACCGTGGATCGGTCAGCTCGTCGACGGAGGCCCGAAGGACGGCCTTGAGGTCGGCCTCCAGATCACCCGTGTCGGGGAACCCGCCGTGCGCCGGGTCGGCGGTACCGGCCAGGTCGAGAAAGGCTTCGAGCAGGACGGCGGCCTTCGAGGGCCACCAGCGGTAGATGGTCTGCTTGCCGACGCCCGCGCGGGAGGCGATGCCCTCGATGGTCGTACGGGCGTAGCCGACCTCGGTGACCAGGGCGAGCGCGGCGTCGTAGATGGCGCGGCGGGAGCGCTCGCTGCGCCGGGTGGAGTCGGGGGGCCTGTTCTCGGTCTCTGCCATGCCCCCAATCTAGCAATGATGAGCCGATACGTATCGTCTCGTTTACGGAATGGTCCACGGGACGGATGACGGGGCGGTCTACGGGGGTGGTGACCGGCGGCGCTTCCCGCGGGCGGCCCGGGGCTCCCCCGGGATCATCAGGTCGACGCACGCCCGGTGCGGATCCGGGTACTTGGCCGCACCATGGCTTCCACGCATACCCGCGTATCCGCCGTTTCGTCCGTGAGGAGCCCACCTTGCGCTCATCGCTTCGCGAAGCATCGCCCCGCCGTTATCTGATGTGCCCACCCGCGCACTTCCAGGTGACGTACTCCATCAACCCGTGGATGGACCCCTCCAAGCCCGTCGACCTGCCGCTGGCCATGACCCAGTGGGAGGACCTGCGGGACCGCTATCTGGCCCTCGGCCACACCGTCGAACTGCTCGCCCCGCGCCCCGGACTGCCCGACATGGTCTTCGCCGCCAACGGTGCCACCGTCATCGACGGGCGGGTGCTGGGGGCCCGCTTCGCGCACCGGGAGCGCGAGGCCGAGGCCGCGGTGCACCGGGACTGGTTCCGGGCCGCCGGATTCACCGAGGTCCACGAGGCGGCCCATATCAACGAGGGCGAGGGCGACTTCGCCGTCACCGCCTCGTACGTACTCGCCGGGCGGGGCTTCCGGTCCTCCCCGCTCTCCCACGGCGAGGCCCAGGAGTTCTTCGGGCGGCCGGTGATCGGCCTGGACCTGATCGACCCCCGCTACTACCACCTGGACACGGCCCTGTGCGTCCTGGACGACGCGGCCGACGAGATCATGTACTACCCGGACGCGTTCTCCCCGGGGAGCCGCGCGGTGCTGGCCCGGCTCTTCCCCGACGCGCTGGTCGCCGCGGAGAAGGACGCGGCGGCCCTCGGACTCAACGCCGTCGCCGACGGCCGCCATGTGCTGCTGCCGCAGGCGGCGGTGGGGCTGTTCGATCCGCTGCGGGACCGCGGCTTCGAGCCGCTCGGGATGGACCTGGGCGAGCTGCTGAAGGGCGGCGGCAGTGTGAAGTGCTGTACGCAGGAGATCCGCGCGGCCGCCTGACCGCGCCGGGCCCCGGGGCGGGAGCGCCCGTCCCGGGGCCCGGGAGGGGTCAGCCGTCCCGGGGGTCCGGGGATCCGGCGGCCGGGTCGTCCCGCTCCGGCGGCGGCCACTCGTCGCCCCAGGCGGCGTCCCGCGCGTCCTTGTAGAGCGGCCCCTGGCGCTTGGTGACGTTCACCCGGTCGAGGCCGCCGTGCCCGGTGCAGAGGTCCAGCAGCACCAGCCCCTTGCGGATCTGCGGCTTCCGGGTGATCCGGGCGCCGACGGGGCGGACCGGGAAACGGGTCGCGGCCACATAGCTGAACTTCTCGTCCTCGTACGCCAGGGAGCCGCCCTTGACCTGGCGGTGCAGGGACGAGCGGGCGACCCGGGCCGAGAAGTGGCACCAGTCGGAGCCCGGCACGATGGGGCACGGGCCGCTGTGCGGGCAGGGCGCGGCGACGGTCATCCCGGCGGCGGTGAGCAGATCCCGGGCCGCGATGATCCGCTCGTATCCGTCGGGGGTGCCCGGCTCGACGATCACCACGGCCTGCGCGGCACGGGCGGCCTCGGTGACGACGGCGGTACGGTCGGCCGCGGTCAGCTCCTTGAGGACGTACGAGACGGTGACGAGATCGGTGTTCTCGATCCGGAGCGCCGCGCTGATCCGGGCGCGCTCCCAGCGGGCGCCGTCCGGGCCGGCCCCGCCGGAGCCGGCCGCCAGCTCCCGCCCGAGGCCGAGCGCCGGTTCGGCCCAGTCGAGGACGGTCGTCGCGGTCCGCCACTCCCCCGCGACGGCCCAGCTCGCGGCCCCGGTACCGCCGCCGATGTCGGTATGCGTGGCGGGCACCCAGTCGGGAGCCGCGTCCCGCAGCGCGGCGAGGGCCGACCGTACCGCCTCGAAGGTCGCGGGCATCCGGTACGCCGCGTACGCGACCACGTCCGACCGGTCCCGCAGCACGGGGGCGCCGGTGGGGGTCTCGCCCCGGTAGTTCGCGATCAGCCGCTCGACGGCCTGCGCGGCCCGGTTCGGCGGCAGCCCGTCGACCAGCGCGGCGAGCCCCCGGCGGAGGGCGTCGGCGGTGGTCTCGGCATCGGGGGCGGGGAGGGTGTCGCTCACCAAGGAATTCTAGGCGGCAAACGGAAGACCTCCGTCCCGGGTGACCGCAAGACATCTCCCCCCGGTGACGGCGACACCATCAGGGACATTGACCGCCTGATCATGTCGGGATCACGTGGGAGTGGGGTGCAGGGTCGCCCCCGCAGCCGATGGCGACAAGACGGGACGCGCTTCAGGGCGGTGCATCGCCGTCGGCGAGGAGGTGAGCCCGGAGGCCCACGACACACCCGAGCCCAAGCAAGGCCGGTGACGACCCCACGAAGCAACGGTCACCAACTTCAGCCCCGCCGGCGCTTGAGGCGCAGAAGCAACCCGCACCCACGGGCAAGGCACACCCCAGGGCCCCTGGGGCGAGGAACCCCAGCGGGAGGCGGCCCGGCCCCGCCGGCGCTTGAGGCGCAGAAGCAACCCGCACCTGCGGGCAACAGGGCCCCCGGGAGACCTGGGCGCGAGGAACCCGAGCGGGAGGCGCCCCGGCGGGAGGCGCCCCGGCTCAGAGGGGGGACGGGCTGCGCCGGGGGCGGCAGAGCAGCAGGAAGGAGGCGACCGCCGCCAGTCCGCAGACCAGCTGGACCACGGCCATCGGGACCGCCGTGTCCTCACCCGCCAGACCCACCAGCGGGGAGGCGACCGCGCCCATCAGAAAGCCGGAGGTGCCGATCAGCGCGGAGGCCGAGCCCGCCGCGTGCGGGGTGCGGTTCAGGGCCAGGGCGTTGGTGTTCGGCATGGTCAGACCCTGCGCCGCCATCAGCACGAAGAGCCCGGCCGCGACGCCCACGAGCCCCGGCTCCCCGAGGACTCCCGTCGTCATCACGGTCAGCGCCGCCGCCGCGAGGACGATCACCACCAGTCCGCAGGCCAGCGCCTTGTCGAGGCTGACCCGGCCGACGAGCAGCCGGCCGTTGATCTGGCCGACCGCGATCAGTCCGACGGAGTTGAGGCCGAACAGCAGGCTGAACGCCTGCGGTGACGCCCCGTAGATCTCCTGGACGACGAAGGGGGAGGCGGCGATATAGGCGAACAGGGCGGCGAAGGAGAAGGCCCCGGTGAGCACGTACCCGGTGAACACCCGGTCGCCGAGCAGGCCGCGCATCGTCCGCAGCGACTCCCCGACGCCGCCCGTCCGGCGCGCCTCGCGCGGCAGGGTCTCGGGCAGCCACTTGAGGATCACCAGGGTCAGTACGGCCCCGACGCCGGTGAGGACCAGGAAGATGCCCCGCCAGTCGGTGAAGCGGAGGACCTGGCCGCCGATCAGCGGTGCGACGACCGGGGCGACGCCGGAGATCAGCATCAGGGTGGAGAAGAAGCGGGCCATCGCCACGCCCTCGAACAGATCGCGGACCACGGCCCGGGCGATCACGATGCCCGCGGCGCCCGCCAGCCCCTGGACCAGCCGCAGGCCGATCAGCGCCCCGGCGTTGGGGGCGAAGGCGCACAGGGCGGTCGCGACGACGTACACGACCATCCCGGTGAGCAGCGGGATCCGGCGCCCCCAGCGGTCGCTGAGCGGCCCCGCGACGAGCTGTCCCAGGGCGAGACCGGCGATACAGGTGGTGAGGGTGAGCTGGATGGTGGCGGCGGGCGCCGAGAGGGAGTCCGTCACGGCGGGCAGCGCGGGCAGGTACATGTCCATGGAGAGCGGCGGCAGCGCGGCCATTCCGCCCAGGACGAGCGTGACCAGCAGCCCGGCCCGCCGCGCCGGGGGTACCGGAGGAACCGTGCGCTCCGCGGGACCGGTGGCCTCCAGGGCCTCCGGGCCGGACCCGGCGGACCCGGCAGGGCCGGTGGGGCCGGTGGGGCCCGCCTGAGCGGGGACCACGGCGGCGGCCGCGCCCACAGCTCCCGCGACCCCCGGACCGGCTCCCGCGACCCCCGGGCCGGCAGCCGCCGCACCCCCGGGGCCCGCGGTGACCGGCGGTTCCGTTCCGGTGGGGACCGCCGCGTCCGGGCGCCCCCGGCCTATGTGCCCCGCCCCGGCCCCGTCCGCCGGGCCGCTCGTCCGCTCGGCCATCGCCGCCCTCCCTGTCACCCTGTCGTTGAATGCTGCACCTATATTCGCAGCCTCCGCGCCCGGGAGGGACGGCTCAGGCCTGCCGGAGGCCCGGACTGCCCGCGATCATCAGCAGTGAACCCGCGGTCAGTACCGGCGCGCCCGGCACGGTCACGGCGGGTACCGCGCGGAAGTCGGCGCGGGCCGTGTGCTCCCGCAGGGTCAGCACGGTGTAGCCGCGCCGGCCGTCGTAGAACCTCAGATGGGGGTTGGCCTCCAGCAGCCGGGACCAGTTCGGCGGCCGGGCGGTGCCGTCGCGGCCGCTGCTGATGGAGGTGGTGGCGATCTCGGTGCCGACGGTCCGGGAGCCCGGGTCGTCCCACTCCGCCTTCAGGTCGAATCCGTACGCCACATGCACATCGCCGGTGAGCACGACCAGATTCCGGATCCCGGCGGCCTCGGCCCCCGCCAGCACCCGGGCGCGGGCGGCCGGATAGCCGTCCCAGGAGTCCATGCTCAGTTTGTAGCCCGCGCCCGGCACATCGCGCCGCCGGGCGAAGGTGACCTGCTGCGGCACCAGGTTCCAGCGGGCGGTGGACGCGTGCCAGCCGTCGATGAGCCACCGCTCCTGGCCCGCGCCGAGCATGGTGCGCCGGGGTGCTTCGGATGCCGGGCCCGGGCGCCGCCAGCCGTCGCCGTACGCCTGGTCGGAGCGGTACTGGCGGGTGTCGAGCACATCGAACTGGGCGAGCCGCCCGAAGTGCAGCCTGCGGTAGAGCCGCATATCGGAGCCCTTGGGGCGCTGCGGCAGCCGCAGCGGCTGGTTCTCCCAGTACGCGCGGTACGCGGCGGCCCGGCGCAGCAGGAAGTCCTCGGGCCGTACGCCGTTCTCCGGTCTGCGGCCCGCGTAGTTGTTCTCGGTCTCGTGGTCGTCCCAGGTCATCACGAAGGGGTGGGCGGCGTGCGCGGCCCGCAGGTCCGGGTCCGATTTGTAGAGGCCGTAGCGGAGCCGGTATTCGGCGAGGGTGCGGGTCTCCCGGTCGAAGCGCTTGGGGAGTTTGCGGTCGCGGTAGGCGCGGGCGCCCCCGCGGGCGCCGACGGGGTACTCGTACAGGTAGTCGCCGAGGTGGAGGACCGCGTCGAGGTCCTCGGCGGCGAGATGGGCGTGGGCGGTGAAGTAGCCGTCGTGGTACGCCTGGCAGGAGGCCAGGGCGACCCGCAGCTCCCGGACCCGGGCGCCGGGCGCGGGAGCGGTGCGGGTCCGGCCCACCGGGCTGATCCACTTCCCGGTGCGGAAGCGGTAGAAGTAGACCCGGGCCGGTTCGAGGCCGGTGACCTCCACATGGAGGCTGTGGTCGAACTCGGGGTGCGCGGTCGCCGAGCCGCGCCGGGCGATATGGGCGAAGCGGTCGTCGTGGGCGACCTCCCAGTTGACGGCGAAGCTGCCGCGCGGCAGCCCGCGGTCCGGTTCGTAGGGGCGCGGCGCCAGCCGGGTCCAGAGGAGGACGGACTCCGGCAGCGGGTCGCCGGAGGCGACGCCGAGGGTGAACGGGTCGCGTTTGATCCTGGCCGGGTCCACGGCGGCGGCATGGGCGCTGCCGGGCAGTCCGGTGGCGAAGGCGAGGACGGCGGCGGCTCCGGCGGTGCCGAGGAAGGCCCGGCGGCCGGGGCCCGGACGGTCGCCGGGGACGGGACGGTCACCGCGGGCGGGACGGTCGCCGGGGCCCGGACGCTCGCCGCGGTCCGGCCCGGGAAGCGCGGGCGCCACGGCTCCGAGGTGGAGGAGCCGGCGGGCGGCGGCCCGGAGTTCGGCGGGGTGCTCGGTGCTGGACGGGCTGCTCAACGGGCTCCCTCCGGTCGGTGGCCGCGGACGCGCCGGAGCGGACGGCGTCGCCGGTGGACGGGAACGTACGGTGCTGCCCACGGATGTAACCTCACCGACCGATGTGACCATGCTTTTTGATCAACTTGTGGCGCATTTCGACCGTGTCGACCCGCTGTTCCAGAACGCGGGTGGATCGGAGCCCCGGGACGGCCGTCCCCGAACTCTCATATGAGGAATGGCATCGGGCGGCGGGGCGGCCGCCGCCGTGGGAGGCTGCCCGCATGGACGACGCCCCCATCTGGCCCACCGTCGAGAGGTTGCGCGCCTGGCTGGACGCCGACGGCGAACGTCCGGCGGAGCAGACGCTGCTCCTGCGGGTGCTGAAGCTCTCCGAGGAGGTCGGGGAGGTGGCGGAGGCCGTCATCGGGGCCCTGGGCCGGAACCCGCGCAAGGGTCACTCGCACACCTGGCGCGACGTCGAATCCGAACTCTGCGATGTCGTCCTCACCGCCATGGTGGCGCTGCGGACCCTCACACCGGACGCGGAGCGGGTCCTCGCGGAGCACATCCAGGGGGTGGCCCGGCGCTCCCTGGGGCCGGGCGGGGCCGTACCCCGGGCGTCCCGGTCGCCCGAAGCACCCGCGGCACCCGGGACGCCGGAGGCACCCGGCGGCGCGCAGCCGGAAGCGGGGGCGGCCCCCCGCTGACCGGCCGGGGCCCGTTCACACATGGGTGAAGCCGGACTCCCGCATCGCCCGGTCGAGATGCCAGAACGCCTTGTCCACCGCGTGCCGCGGAAAGGTCGCCGTCCGGGCCGTCGACTCGTCGGGCAGCGAGGGACAGCCCTCCTCCGCCAGCACCAGCACCCGGTCGAAACCGTGCCGCCCCTGGAAGAGCCCGATCTCGTGGATCACGTTCTGGCGGGCGATCCGCAGCCCCTCCTCCGTGGTGTCCTCGGCGGTCATCACACAGATCGCGAACGTGCACCGCTGGAGATACTCCTGGAGCGCCTCGGTGACCGGCCTGCTGCCCCACGAGTTGGACTCGAACGAGTACACCGGCAGCCCGAAGCGCTGTTCGACGAACGCCTTCACGGCCAGCCAGTCCGGATTGCGGCCATGGGCGATGAACACACCCCCGGGCTCGGTCTCCGCGCCCGCCGGCCTGGTCCCGGCCAGCGAGCCGATGAAGTCGGCGGTGACCTTGGCGAGCTGGGCATGGCCGTGACTGCCGACGTACCGCAGCTTGTGCCGGGCGAGGGTCATCCCGAGCAGCGACCCCAGTTCGATCTGGAGCCGGTCGCCCGCCAGAACCGCGAGCAGCCCGGCGGCGAAGACGTCCCCGGCGCCGGTCGCGTCCTCGATCTCGTGGTCGTCCAGGACCAGCTGGGGGTAGAACTCGTCGAACATCTTGCTGCCGTCGTGCCGCCACACATGGATACCGGAGCGCCGTTTCACCAGGAGCTGGGCCCGCTCCCCGGCCAGCCTGCGCAGGATCCGGGCCGCGGCGTCCTCGTCGGCGACCCCGCCGCCGTCCGCGCCGGGACCGGCGTCCGCGCCGCCCGGTGCCCCCAGCTCCCGGAACTCCCGGTGGTTCAGCAGCAGATAGTCGGCGAGGGCGACGATCCCGGCGACCGGGCCGTCCGCGGCACCGGCCCAGACATGCCCCGGGTCGACACAGATCAGGGTCGCCGGGTTCGCCAGCTTCACCGCCCGCAGCAGGTCGAGCAGCCGGTACGGGGTGTCGGGGTCGAGAAAGCTGGTGACATGCACGATGCGCGCACTCGCCAGATAGGCCGTCAGGGGCTCGAAGGAGCGGTCCAGATGGGCGGCCATGCTGGTGTTGGCGCCCGCGTGGGTCAGCAGGGTGCGCTCGCCGTCCTCGGTGAAGGAGAAGCAGACCCCGCACAGCCGTCCGTCGTCCTCGGCGACGAAACGGTGGTCGATACCGTCGGCCCGCAGTTGCTGGACCGCGCTCAGCCCGGGGCCCGGCACCCGGCCCGCGACCCCCACATAGCCGAGGCGGAGATCGAGCTGGAGATGGGCCAGGGTGTGCAGGGCGTTGTAGGCGGAGCCGCCGAGCGAGGTCCGCAGCCGTGAGGTGTCGGCCGCCTCCAGGGCGGCGTACACGACGTCCTCGTCGACGGCCGCCTCGGTGCCCCATTCGGGGGCCGGGCACCCCTCGGGGAGGAGATTGGCGATCCGCCGGATCAGGGTGCTCCGGGGCGGCCCGCCGGAATCCGGACCGCCGGGGGCGGCGGGACCGGCGCTGTGGATGTAGTCGAGGTTGAGCGCCCCGATGCCGACGACGTCGTAGGCGAATCCCGGACCGTGCCCGCCACGGTCGTCACGCCGGTCACCGCTCATGCAACTGCCTCCCCTGGAGAAAACCTTCCCTCGCCAGCATCCTTTCCAACTCCCAGAAGACCGACTCGACCCGGCCGGGCGGGAAGTCGAGCCGGATCAGCCCGGCGATATTGGACGGGGCCTCGCAGCCCTCCTCGGTCAGCAGCGCGACCCGGCCGAAGCCGTAGCGGCCCTGGAAGAGCCCGACCTGGTGGACCAGCCGCTCCCCCACCCGGCGGCCGCCGCCCGCCATCACCCGGGTGGCCGTCAGCACGCAGACCGCGAACCCGCACCGGGTCAGCCGCTCCTCCATCGCCGACCAGCCGGGCGGCCTGCCGGGCACCCGGGCGTCCCGCGGTCCGTCCGGCGCGAACCCCCCGGCGGCCCGGCCCGGGGCGTGCTCCGCGCCCGGCAGCGGCCGGTGCCCGTCCCCGGCCACCGCCACGGCCGACAGGTCGATCCGGTCCACCCGCAGCGCCAGGTCCTGGGTGAGGAACCGGTCCAGCCGGTCACCGCCGTCCGGACCGCCCTCGGAGGCGACGAGGACGGCCCGGGGATGGCTGCCGGGGCCCGCCGGGTCCTCCGGTGTCGTCAGCAGCCCGTCCCCGAACCCCGGCAGTCCCACCCCGGCGCCGGAGCCGCCGCGGCGCCGCCCGGCACGCTGGCGGGACAGGTCGAGCCCGAGCCGGGCGCCCAGTTCGACCTGGAGCCGGCCGGAGGCGAGCGCGGCCAGCACGGACGCGGCGAACACGTCGCCCGCGCCCGTCGCGTCCTCGACGGTCCCCTCCCGGATCCTGCGCCGCAGCCGGAACCGCCGGGCCAGCAGTCCGCCGCCGGCCCGGCGGTAGACCTCCACGGCGTCGTACCGCTTGGTGACGAACAGCGTGGCCCGCGGCACCCGTTCGAGCACCCGGGAGGCCAGGACGTCGTCGGACTCCCCCACCGCGTAGCCGCCGAGGGCCTTCAGCTCCCGGTGGTTGACGAAGACGAGGTCCGAGAGGCCGAGCACGGCCTCCACCCCGGGGCTCGGGTTCTGCGCCCAGTCGAAACCGGGGTCGAAGCTGATCCGGGTGCCCGGTCCGCGCCGCTTCGCCTCGCCCAGGACATCGGCGAGGACGGCGGGCGTACGGTCGTCGAGGAACGAGGTGACATGGACGATCCGGGCCCCGGCGAGATGGTCCGCGATCTCGTCGGCGTGCGCGGCGAGATGGTCGGCCATGGCGAAGTTGGCGCCGGGGTGGGTGAGCATGACGCGTTCGGCGTCGTCGAGGTAGGAGAGGCAGACCCCGGCGGTCAGATCGGGGCGCCGGGCCACCCACTGCCGGTCGATGGCGAGTTCGTCCATCTGGCCCAGGAAGGACAGTCCCGGTGTCTCGATCCGCCCGGCGACACCGACGTAGCCGAGCCGGATACCGAGCCGCAGTTGGGCGAGGGTGTAGACGGTCAGCCACGCCGAGCCGCCGAGCGAGGCGTCGAGCGAGGCACTGCCGAGCCGTTCGATCGCCTTGGCGACGGTCGTCTGGTCGACCGGCCCCTCGGTGTTCCACTCGAACCGGGCCACCGACTCGTGGACCTGCTCGGCCGTCCGCCGGGACAGCCCGGACGCACTCGCGATGTAGTCCACGTTCAGGGCGCCGACGCCGATCACCTCCGGCGCCGTCGCCGCCCGTCGCGCGCTTCCCCGTGTCGCCACCGCGCCCCCTCGGTACGCCGCCGGACTCCGGCCGGCCCCTCCAGGAAAGCGGTCCCGCGGCGGCCCCGGCAAGCGGGCGGCGTACCGTACCCCGGCGGCCCCGCACGGGCCGTACACCCGTACGACCGCCGGGGGGGTGAATCCTTCCGCGGTCCGTGCGCCTCTCATGGATGTACGGACGCACGGGCCGTACGGAACCGGA
Source organism: Streptomyces sp. NPDC003691 (assembly GCF_053981115.1). Classification (NCBI taxonomy): domain Bacteria; kingdom Bacillati; phylum Actinomycetota; class Actinomycetes; order Kitasatosporales; family Streptomycetaceae; genus Streptomyces; species Streptomyces sp. NPDC003691. Next base: position 45,743 of record NZ_JBSFNQ010000029.1, read on the forward strand.
GGTAGTCATGATCACCGCAGCCGTCGTGGGCGCGGCCGTACTCGTCTGCGCCTGCACCGTCTTCTTCCTGCTGCGCCGCGGGAGCGGGCGTGGCTGATACCGGGTGGCCGGGCGAGCAGCTGATCGCCGCGGCCCGGGACGGCGACGGCGAGGCGGTCGCCGCGCTGGTCTCCGGATCGCATCCGCACGTACGGCGGTTCGCGCACAGCCTGTGCGCCACCCCGCAGGACGCCGAGGACGCGGCGCAGGAGGCGCTGATCATCCTCTACCGGAAGATCGGCATGCTGCGGGCCTCGGGAGCGCTGGCGTCCTGGATGTTCCGGATCGTCCGGAACGAATGCCTGCGGCGGGCCAGGCTGCTGCTGCGGAGCCCCGGGCCGGTGCCGGAGAGCGCCCTGCCGTCGTTCGAGGAGGACGTGCTGCGGAAGCTGGAGGCGGAGCTGGTCGCGCGGGCGATCGCCGCGCTCCCGGCCGACCAGCGGCAGGTGCTGATCATGCGGGATGTCCAGGGGTACAGCGGGCGGGCCACGGCCGCCGCACTGGGGCTCAGCTCCGCCGCCATGAAGTCGCGGCTGCACCGGGCCAGGGCGGCGGTGCGGCGGGCGCTGCCGTCGGAGGACGAGGCGCTGCGGGGAGGCGACGGCGGTGTCTGAGCCGGGAAGTCCCGCCGGCGGGCCGGAGAGTTCCGCCAGCGGGCCGAAGAGTTCCGCGGGCGGGCCGGGGAGTTTCGCGAGCGCGTCGCTGCCCCGGCACCTGGGGCGCGGTGCCGTGGGCTTCGGCTCGCTGGCGGCCTCGGTGCTGCTGCTGCCGGTGACCGGGCCGGTGAGTCTGCTGCTGGCCCCGGTGGGCCTGCTGGCGCTGCGCGGCTGCCCGCTCTGCTGGACCGTCGGGCTGGTGCAGACGGTGTCCCGGGGGCGGCTGCGCCGTGAGTGCCGGGACGGCCGGTGCGAGCTGCGGCCGGCCGGTGGGAGGGGGAAGGGGAAGGAGGCGGTGGCGGGGCGGGGGTGACGGGCCCGGCGCGGAGGCCGGACGGGCGCGGGCCCGGTGCCGTACGGCCGCACCCCGGTCCGGCGGGCGGGGCGACGGGGCGGTACGGACCCGGCGCGCGGCGGGCACCGGCACGGGACGGGTCCGTGCCGGACGGCCGGGGCCGGTACGGATACCGGACCGCCCCCGCCCGGCCCGGCCCGGGGGTGAAGGGCGGCACCGGCGGGGCGGGCCGCAACGGAGCGGGGTGCGGCGGGGTGATCCATCTCACGGAGGACTATCGGCCACCAGGGGTCTTCTGGCTGATCAGCAGGCGTACCCGGGCCCGGGGGCCGGGTACGGCTGAAGGGGCCGCCCGCGCACCGGGGCGGCAGCCGACCACCGCCGACGGAGGGCAGAACGCGTGATGACCCCGAAACCACCGGACCCGGCCCGGGCCCCAGGAGCCGACTCCGCGGACCCGCCCCTGGTGAGCACCAGCGGCGGTCCCCGGGGCCGGGGCCGCCAGTACGGGGCCGCGGCCCGGGAGCGCGTCCTGCTGTCGCTGGAGAACTACGAGAAGCTCTACGCCCACTTCGCCGGGGTGGACTGGCGGGCGGCGACCGCGGTCGCGGAGACCTTCGTGCCGGTGATCGAGAGGTTCAACGCGGACCATCTGGAGGAGATGGCGGGGATCGCCGACGGTGCCGGGGTGGAGTTCGCGGACATCCTCGCCCTCAATCTCCGGACGGAGATCCTCTTCTCGGCCCGGGCCAGGGCCGCCGCGCCCCCGGCCGAGTGCACCGCCTTCGCGGATCTGCGGGGCCCGGATCCGATCGTGGGCCAGAACTGGGACTGGCTGCCCTTCGCCCACCGCACGATCGTGGTCCTGCGGACCGAGCCGACGAACGGGCCGCGCTGGGTGTCGGTGGTGGAGGCCGGGCTGCTGGCCAAGTTCGGCATGAACTCGGCCGGTCTGACGGTCCTGACGAACGCCCTGGTCAGCTCGGTGGACCGGGGGCGCCCCGGGGTGCCGTACCACCTGCTGCTGCGGGCCCTGCTGGAGTCGGAGTCCGCGGCGGCGGCCGAAGAAGTCCTGCGGTCGGCGGACCGGTCCTCGTCCGCGAACTACCTGCTCGCCACCGCGGACCGGGCGGTCGATCTGGAGGCCCGGCCCGGCGGCCCCGGCGAGCTGGCCCGGCGGGAGATCGCCCCGGGCACCGTCTTCGTGCACACCAACCACTTCACGGCGCCCGCCGGGGACTTCGGTACGCCCGCGGAGGACCGCGGCCCCGCCGTCTTCCTCGACACCCTGGACCGCCGGGCCCGCGCCACGGCGCTCGCCGGGTCGATGCCCTATCCGTCGGTCGCCTCCTGGCGGGAGGTCCTCCGCGACCACGACCGCCGCCCGGAGTCCATCTGCTGCCATCCGGACCCCGCCACCCCGGAGCTGAGACGCAGTTCGACGGTGGCGGGCACGATCGTCGAACCCGGGCGGCAGCTGATGCACCTGTCCCTGGGACGGCCGTGCACCACGCCCTGGGTGACGTACGCCTACCGCGACTTCTTCCGGGGGCGCGGCTGAGCGGACGGCGGCGGGGCGAGCGGGCGGGCCGTCAGCCGCACGGGGGGCGGTAGTCCACGCCGGGGAAGTACTCGGACCACTCCTGGCGGGTGACCGCCGGATGGGCGGTGGCGCAGATCCGGTCGGCGGCGCGCTCGGGATCGGTCTCCCAGAGGAGGGCGGTGCCGTCGCGGCTGGTGCTGGCCAGGGTACGCCCGTCGGGGCTGAAGGCGACATGGTGGAGGCGGTCCGTATGGCCGGTGAGGGCCGCCAGTTCACGGGGGCGGGCCGGGTCGGAGACGTCCCACAGCCGGGCCGTACGGTCGTCGCCGGCCGTTGCCAGCCGCCGGCCGTCCGGGGCGAAGACGACGTCGTAGACGATGCTGGTGTGCCCGGTGAGAACGGCGCCGGGGCGGGGCCGGGCGGGGTCGGTGATGTCCCAGAGCCGGACCGTGCGGTCGTGGCCCGCGGTGGCGGCGGTCCGGCCGTCCGGGCCGACGGCGACCGAGCGGACTCCGCCCGTATGGCCGGTGAGAACGGCCAGTTGGCGGGGGCGGGCCGGGTCGGAGACGTCCCACAGCCGGGCGGTGCGGTCGTCGCCCGCCGTCGCCAGGATCCGGCCGTCCGGGGCGAAGTCGGCGGCGCGGACATGGTCGGTGTGGCCGATGAGGACGGCCTTCCGCCGGGGCCGGGCGGGCACGGTGACGTCGTGGAGCCGGACGGTCCGGTCGGGGCTGGTGGTAGCGAGGAGCCGGCCGTCGGGGCTGAAGTCGACGCCTTCCGGATTGCCCGCACCGCCGACGGTGGACGACAGCAGCCGGGGGTGCGCCGGATCCCCCGCGTCCCAGAGCCGCAGGGTCAGGTCCTCGCTGGTGGTGGCGAGGGTCCGGCCGTCGGGGCTGAACGCGGTGCCGTAGACGGGACCGGTGTGGCCGGTGAGCACGGCGAGGGTCCGGCGGGGACGCAGGGCGCCCATGTCCCACAGCCGTACGGTGCGGTCCTGGCCGGTGGTGGCCAGGGTGCGGCCGTCCGCGCTGAAGGCGGTGGCGAAGACGAAGTCGCCGTGCCCGGACAGGGCGGGCGCGGGCAGGTCCCAGAGCCGGACCGCGTGGTCCTGGCTCGCGCTGGCCAGGGTGCGCCCGTCGGGGCTGAACGCCAGGGCGATGACCATCGCGATATGGCCGTTGAGCACGGCCTGCGGGCGGGGCCGGGACCGGTCGGAGACGTCCCAGACGCGTACCGTCTGGTCCTCCCCCGCGGTGGCCAGCGTCTGCCCGCCGGGGGCGAACGCCACCGCGTACACGGTCCGCAGATGCCCCTTCAGGACCACCGGCCCGGCCTTGGCGGACTCCGCCGTGCTCCAGAGCCGTACGGTGCCGTCCTCGCCCGCCGTGGCCAGGTTCCCGCCGTCCGGTGAGTACACCACCGACAGCAGGGGGCCCGTGTGCCCGCTGAGCGCGGCCCGCTGCCGCGCCCGCTCCGGATCGGAGACGTCCCACAGGCGTACGGCGCGGTCCTGGCCGCCGGTGGCCAGGGTCCGGCCGTCCGGGCTGAACGCCACCGTGCGGACGGTGGAGCGGGCGCGGAGGAGGGAGGTCCCGCGCGGCCGGTGCACGACGGCGAGGTCCCAGAGCCGGACCGTGGCGTCCTCGCCGCCGGTGGCGAGGGTCCGGCCGTCGGGCGAGAAGGCGATCGCGCAGGCGGGGGCGGCGTGGCCCGTGATGGTGGCGAGCCTGCGGGGCCTGCGGGGTTCGGTGGTGTCCCAGAGCCGCACGGTGGAGTCCCGGCCGGTGGTGGCCAGCACCCGTCCGTCGGGGCTGAAGGCCGTACCGCAGACCACGGCCCGGTGGCCGGTGATCGTGGCGTCCTCGCGGGGGCGGTGCGGATCTCCCGTGTCCCAGAGCCGGACCGTGTTGTCGCCCTCGGAGGTGGCCAGCGTCAGCCCGTCGGCGGTGAACGACACCGTACGGCCGTAGGGGTTCTTCGCGACCGACGCGGAGCGGCCGGTGAGCGCGGAGGCGTACGGGGCGGCGAAGGCGCTCAGCAGACCGCCCCGGGCTTCCCGGGTCGGGGCCAGCCGGTAGGCGGCGAGGGAGAGCTGGAGGGAGAGCGCGGGATTGAGCGCGCGGAGCGTCGCCGCCTCCGCGGCGACCTCCCGGGAGAGGGAGTCGTTGCGCTGGTCGGTGGCGACGCGGCCGGCCCGGATCGCGACGGCCGTGGCGCCGGTGGCGACCAGGACGAGCACGGTGAGCAGGGCGACGAGCCGGCGCAGCCGCCGGGTCCGGCGGCGGGCGGCGGCCTGCTCCCGGTCCTCGGCGGCGACCGCGGCGTCCAGGAAGGCGCGTTCCCGGGCGGAGAGCGCGCCGGGGTGGGCGAGGGACCAGTCCCGGGCGAGCGAGAGCCGGGTGCCGCGGTAGAGGGAGCCGGGGTCGCGGCCGAGGGCCTCCCAGGCGGTGGTGGCGTCGGTGAGCTGGCGGTGGACGCGGATGCCGTCGCGGTGGGCGGCCAGCCAGTCGTGGAGCCGGGGCCAGCTCCGGATGAGGGCTTCGTGGGCGATCTCGACGCTGTCGCCGCCGAGGGTGACCAGCCGGGCGGCGGCGAGGCGTTCGAGGACGTCGTTGGTGTCCGGGTCGTCGTCGAGTTCCGCCCGCTGGATACGGCGCTTGGTGTCCTCGGTGCCCTCGCCCGGCGCGGTCAGCCGCAGGAAGAGGTCCCGGGCCAGCCGCTGCCGGGCGGGCGGCAGGCCGGTGTAGAAGGACTCGGCGGTCCGGGCCAGTGCCCCGTCGATCCCGCCCGCCGCGTGGAAGCCGTCGAGGGTGAGTACCGTGCCGGTGCGGCGGGCCCAGGTCTCCCGCAGCGCGTGGGAGAGCAGCGGCAGTACGCCCGCGCGGCCCTCGGTGTCGGCGACCAGCCGGGCCAGCAGGGCGTCCTCCAGTTCGGCGCCCTCGTGCAGCGCGGGGCGGGTGATGGCCCGGCCGAGTTCCTCGGCGGTCATCGGGCCGAGCATCACCTGGGAGTGGCGGAGGGCGGCCACCAGGTGGGGGAAGCGGGTGCAGTGGGTGTAGAAGTCGGCCCGGACGCCCAGGACGACCCGGACGCCCGGGCCGGGGGCGGGACCGGGACCGCCGGAGGGGACGCGGGCTGCCGCGGCGGGGCCGGGACCGGGATCGCCGGAGGGGGCGGGGCCGCCGTCGCCTTCGGGACCGGGGCCGCCGGAGGGCGGACCGGCTCCGGGAGCGCCGGAGTCGGGAGCACCGGAGTCGGCAGCGTCAGGGCCGGCGGGCTGCGCCGCCGTGAGCAGGGCCAGCAGGAAGGCGTCGCGCTCCGCGGGGTCCCGGCAGAGCGTGAACACCTCCTCGAACTGGTCGACGATCAGGGTCGGCGGGCGGCCCGCCGCGGCCAGCTCCCGGCCCAGTGCGCCGGGGTCGGCGGCCAGTTCGTCCCGCAACCGTGCGGCATCGGCGGCAGGCGCGCGGACGACTGCGGCCGCGCACTCCGCCAGGGGCCGGGCGCCGGGCGTGAACACCACCGCGTTTCCCAGCCCCGCGGCGAGCCCGGCCCGCAGCACGGACGACTTCCCGGCGCCCGAGGCGCCGAACAGGGCCACGACCGGGTGCCGTTCGAGGCGGTCCAGCAGCTCGGCGACGGCCCGGTCCCGGCCGAAGAACAGTTCCGCGTCCGCTTCCTGGAAGGCGGCCAGTCCTTTGTACGGGCAGCCTTCGGCCCCGGCCCACGGGGCGCCGCCCCTGGTCCGGGCCGACGCGGCCTGCCAGCGCCGCTCCCACTCCCGCGGGTCGCCGCCGCAGGCCCGTGCGTAGGCGAGGGTGACCGCCAGGCTGGGCAGCTTCTGTCCGGAGGCGGCGGCGGCGAGGGTGGTGGCCGAGTAGTGGGCAAGCAGCGCGAGTCTGCGGTACGGCGGATTCCCCGCCTTCTCCCTCAGCCTGCGCAGCCCCGCGGCGAGTTCGACGGCCGGATCGGTTTCGGACCCGAGCGGCTTCTCCGGTCTCGGCACGTCTCCCCCTCGTCTCCCCCGCGTCGACCGCTCATGATCCACAAGGCCGGCGGCGGGGTCGAGACCAGAAACCGGACAACGAGCGCGGCCGGGTCCCCGCGCGCCGGAACGGGCCGCCGCGGGCCCGCCGAGGGCGCCGCGGCCTGCGGGGAGAGGCGGCCGGAGCAGTGGTGGCGGACGGTGGGCCGCTGATCGGCGCCCGCGCCGATCTCCCGCCGGGGGCCGCCGATTATACGTGATTCACCGACTTCCCCGAAAAAGCCGTTCCGCACCGCGAGATCGATCCCGGTATTTACCGTCACCGCGCCCCCTTTCCGCATCTCAGGGGCTTCCCGCCGCAGTTATGTGACAGACGTGTGTAAGGGGGCCGGAATTCGACCCATCAGTTCCCGCGGGGGCCTTGCTCCCCGCCAATCCGCCGCCGACCAGGCACGCTGCACCCGGCGGACCCTGCCGAGCGATCAGCGGACTGAGCTGACACAACCTCAACTACACTGTTGCGAAACCCTGTTGACCAGGCCAAATACCGAAGTTTGCTTGCTGTTACCACCGAACCCCACGCGTCGCATTGCATTCATTACTCATCATTAACCTCGACACCGGAACAAAGTCGCTGCTAGAATCGAGTGATCGATCTGCGCGAGAGCCGGTATGAGCGGGGGTATCCGGCCCGAACCCAGGCAGAACCCAGGATGCGCATACGGCCCTTTCCGCTGTCGGTAACGCCAGGCAGGTGCAACGCAGACTGGGGGCCATGCTAGATGGATCTGATCCAACGTGATCGTGAGACCGAGGTCCTGCGGGGGATGCTCGCGCGGGCGGCTCAGGGCCGGGGCGGTGGCGCGATCATCAGCGGTCCGGTGGGCTGTGGAAAGACCGAAGTGCTCCACGCCTTTGCAGAACACGCCATTGACTCCGGCGCGGTGGTGCTCAGCGCCGCGTGCTCCGAAACCGAGTGCTCGATGCCCTTCAGCGCCATCGCGCAGGCGTTCCAGCACGCACCGATCCAGCCGGACCAGTTACACAGCCTGCGGGAGCTCGCCCCGGACGAGGACTGTCTGAGCTTCCTGACCCACAACGCCGATGCGCTCAGCGACCGGGTGGAACAGCTCTATCCGCCGGTGATGAACCGGCTGTGGCGGGCGCTGCTCGACCTCAGCGCCACGGATCCCGTCGTGATCATCATCGATGACATCGACCACGCCGACCAGTTCTCGCTGCGCGGCCTCTCGTTCATCAGCAGGCGGGTCCGGGCGGCCCGCATCATGGTCGTCGTCGCGGCCCAGACCGGTACCCGGCGCAGTACCGGATTCCTCCAGAGCGAGGTACTGCGGCAGCCCCTGTGGCGGCAGATCCGGATCACGCCGATGCCCGTCAGCGGGGTGGCCAGGATGCTGGAGCGCCGGTTCGGCGACGACACCGCCGCACAGTCCTGGTACGACATCAGCCGGGGCAACCCCCTGCTGCTCAAGGCCCTCCTGGAGGACCACGCCGCCGCGGAGTGCACCACGGAGCGGCGTCCGGAGCCGATCGTCGGCCAGGCGTTCGCCGAGGCCATGTCCGCCTGTCTGCACCGGTGCGGCCCCGAGCTGGCCGAGGTCGCGGTGGCCGCCGCCGTCCTGGGCGACGAGGCGACGGCGGAGCTGGTGGCGGATCTGATGGGGACGGCGACCGAGGCCATCCTGCCGTGGATCCGGGCGCTGAACGCCGCGGGAGTGCTGGCCGACGGCCGGTTCACCCACCCGGCGGGGCGGGCCGCCGTACTCGCCCCCCTCAGCCCGGAGAAGTCCGCGGGCCTCCACCGGCGGGCCGCGGAACGGCTCTACTACGCGGGGGCCACGCCCACCGCGGTGGCCGACGCGCTGCTGTCGGCGGCCGAGGACGAACTGCCCAAGTGGAGCGGCGTCCTGCTCCGGGAGGCGGGCAACCAGGCCCTGCTGGACGGCCGGATCGACCGGGTCGTCGAGTACCTCGAACTGGCCTACCGGATCGCCGTCGAACCCCATGAGCGGGTGACCGTCCTCAAGCTCCTGGTCTCCGCGCACTGGCGGATCCTCCCGGCCGGCTGCGGACGCCATATCGACCGGCTGCTGGACGTCGCCCGCGAGGACTACTTCGAGGGGAACGTCTCGCAGATCATCTCCTACCTCCTCTGGCACGAGCGCTTCGAGGACGCCGAGATGCTGCTGAGCCGGGTGGCGCCGCCGGGCCGCGAAGTGCCGCTGCGCACCCTGGTGGAGCTGAAGCTGCTCCGGCTCCGGCTGGCGTACCGCAGCCCCGGACTCCTCGGCCGGCTCTCCTTCGAGGTCCTCGACCGCGATCTCTGCACGGACGAGCCGGGGCTGGAGATCAGTATGTCGCCGCAGCTCCAGGCGATCCGGGCGCTGGAGGTCGTCCTCTCGGGCGGCGGTCCGGACGAGGCCGCCGAGCACGCGGAGCACGTCCTGCAGAACTGCGGCCTCGACGACAACACCGCGGACATGCTGTTCACCATGCTCTCCGTGCTGGTCGAGATGGACCGGGCGGCGGCCGCCCTCCCGTGGTGCGAGGCCCTGATGGCGGAGGCGGAGAGCCGCAAGGCGCGGGCGTGGCTGGCGATGCTGCTGGACATCCGGGCCGGGATCGCGCTGCGGCTGGCGGACTTCCCGGCCGCCGCGGAGTACGGACAGCGCGCCCTGACAACGTTGGCCATCGAGAACTGGGGGCTGTTCCTGACCGGTCCGCTGGTCACGCAGCTCCATGCGCACACCGCGATGGGCCAGCACGACCAGGTGGCGCGGCTGCTGATGCAGCCGGTCCCGGAGGTCAGTTTCCAGACGACCTCCGGCCTCCAGTACTGGCATGCCAAGGGCCTGTACTACCTGACCACCAACCGGATCCACTCGGCGATCACCACCCTCCGGGCCTGCGGCGAGCTGTCGGTCGCCTGGGGGATCGACATTCCGGCGGTGCTGCCGTGGCGCAGCGGACTGGCCCACGCCATGCTCCAGGTGGGCCATGCGGAGCAGGCCAGGGAGCTGCTGCGGGAGCAGCTCGGCCAGTCGCACCGCAACCACGCCCGGGTGCGGGGTGTTTCGCTGCGGCTGCTGGCGCACACCGCCGAGCTGAGCGAACGGCCGCGGCTCCTCAAGGACGCCATCAAGCAGTTGCAGAACTGCCGGGGGCTGCTGGAGCAGGCGCACGCACTGGCCGATCTGAGCAATGTGCTGCACCGGCTGGGCGATGTGGAGCGGGCCCGGATCACCAGGCGCCGCGCCTGGCTGCTGGCGAACAAGTGCAACGCGAAGCTGGTCAACAACCGCCGGCTGGTCCTGGAGTCCGAGAGTTCGCTGAACGGGGTCGTCGCGGATCCGGTCGACGAATCGGGGTCGGTGCTGAGCGACGCGGAGCAGCGGGTGGCGATGCTGGCCTCGCGGGGCGACAAGAACCAGGAGATCGCCCGTAAGCTGTCGATCACCGTGAGCACCGTGGAACAGCATCTGACCAGGGTCTACCGGAAGCTGAAGGTACAGCGCCGTACGGAGCTGCCGAACGCGCTGGAGATGCTCGCCGTGGACAACGTACTGAGCGCGGTCGGGACTTCCTGACCCGACCGCGCTCCGCCGTACCGGCCCGGTTCCGCTACCCCTGGGGGAAGTCCTCCCCGAGGAAGGACCGGATCTCGTCCATATCGATCTCGTCCGGGCCGGTCTCGCCGGTCCCGTCTCCGGCGGCCGGCTCGGCGGTACCGCCGAGCCGGTCTGCCGAGCCCTGCTCCTCCGGGTCGTCTCCCGAGCGCCACCGGAGGAGCAGGTCCGCCATCCGGGCCGCGATCGCGGTCCGGTCCGCCCCCGGTGCCATGGCCGCGAGCCCGGCGCCGAGCCGGTCGAAGGCGTCGAGCATGCCGTCGGTGCCGAGCCGGCCCGCCAGATGGGCGGCGAGCGCGGCCGGGGTCGGATGGTCGAAGACGACGGTGCTGTTCAGCCGGAGTCCGGTGGCCTCCGCCAGCCTGGTGCGGAGTTCGACGGCGGTCAGGGAGTCCACGCCCAGTTCGAGGAAGCCGCGGTCCGGGTCGAAGGAGATCTCCCCGGTATGGCCGAGGACGGCGGCCAGATGGTCCGTGACGGCCGCCAGGAGCGCCGCCGGGCGCTCGGCGCCGGTGAGCGCGGAGAACCGGTCGGACCCGGCCGCCGGGGCGGCGGGTCCGGCCGCGGCCGGCAGGGCCGGGGGCCCGGCGAGCCCGCGGAGTACCGCGGGTACCTGTTCGGCCCCGGCGCGCAGCGCGGCCGGGTCGACCGGCACCGGCACCAGCAGGGGTTCGGTGTCGGCGACGGCGGCGTCGAAGAGCGCCAGTCCGTCCGCGGCCGACAGCGGCGCCATCCCGCGGCGGGCCATCCGCCGCAGGTCGACGTCGGTGAGCCGGCCCGCCATACCGTCGTCGACGGCCCACAGGCCCCAGGCGAGGGAGGTGGCGGGCAGTCCGTACTCCCGGCGGTGCAGGGCGAGGGCGTCCAGGAAGGCGTTGGCGGCCGCGTAGTTGCCCTGGGCGGGGCCGCCGATCACCCCGGAGCCCGAGGAGTACAGCACGAACGCGGCCAGGCCGGGCCCGGTCAGTTCATGGAGATGGGCGGCGGCGTCGGCCTTGGCCCGCATCACCCGCTCCAGCCGGTCCGGGGTGAGGGAGGTGATCACGGCGTCGTCGTTGATGCCCGCCACATGGACCACGGCCGTGACCGGGTGGGCGGCGAGCAGCTCCGCGAGCGCGTCCCGGTCGGACACGTCGCACGCCGCCAGGGTGACCGAGGCGCCGAGGCCGGTGAGTTCGTCCGCGAGTTCACGGGCGCCGGGCGCGTCCGGGCCGCGCCTGCTGACGAGCAGCAGGTCCCGTGCCCCGTGTCCGGTGGCCAGATGGCGGGCGAGGAGCGCGCCCAGACCGCCGGTGGCCCCGGTGATCAGGACCGGGCCGGTCCGCCAGATCTCCGAGGGGTAGCCGGTTCCGGTGGACCGGGGGGCGGGCGGGCGGTGCCGGACCAGCCGGGGTACGTGCCAGACCGGGCCGCGCAGGGCGAGTTGCGGTTCGCCGGTGGCGAGCGCGGCGGGCAGGACGTCCGTACCGGCCGCCGGGGGCAGGTCCACGAGCACGATGCGGTCGGGGTGCTCCGCCTGCGCGGACCGGACCAGGCCCCAGGCGGTCGCGGCGGCCGGGTCCCTTCCGGTGGTGGCGCCGCTCGTCGAGACGATCAGCCGGGTTCCGGCGAGCGCGTCCTCCGCCAGCCAGGCCTGGAGCAGGGCGAGGAGGGTGTCCGCGGTGCCGAGGGCCGCCGTGGCCAGCGGGACGCCGTCCGGGGGTGCGGCGGTGACCGCCACGGCCGCGGGCGCTCCGGCTCCGGCGCGTACGGCCGCGGCCAGCGCGGCGATCTCCGCCGGGTCGCGGACGGTGACGACGGCGCTGTCCGGTACGGCGGCCGGGGCGGGCAGCGGCACCCAGTCGAGCCGGAGCAGCGCTTCCGCGACGGGGTCCCGGTGGGGGGTGTACTGCCCGGGGTCGACGGGTTCGAGTGCCACCCGGGCGGTGGCCACGGGTGCGCCGGAGGCGTCGGCCAGGGACAGGTCGGCCGTGCCGTCGCCGCGGGGGGCCGCCGTGACCCGGAGCGCGGTGGCACCGGTCGCGAAGAGCCGTACGTCCTGCCAGCGGACCGGGAGCCCGGCGCCGAGTACCTGGACGGCGGCGGTGAGCAGCGCGGGGTGGAGGCCGAAGCCCTCGGCCGGTGCGGCCGCGGGGAGTTCCGCCTCGGCGTAGAGCGTTTCGCCGTCGCGCCAGGCGGCCCGCAGTCCGAGGAAGACCGGGCCGAGGGTGATTCCGGCGGCCCCGGACTCCTCGTGCAGCGGCGCTACGGGCAGGGCGGCCGCGGCGGGGGGCCGGACCGGCGGGGCGGCCGGTCCGGCCGTCTCCGTACGGGTCAGCGCGCCGGAGGCGTGGAGGTGCCAGGGGCCGTCCCCGGACCGGGCGGCGATCCGGATGTCCCGCCTGCCGTCGCGCTCGGGCCCGGTGTGGACCTGGACGGCGGCCCCGGCCGGGTCCGTGAGGACCAGGGGGGTGTGCACGGTCAGCTCGGCCACGGTGGCGCAGCCGGTCTCCGCGCCCGCGCGCAGGGCCAGTTCGACGAAGGCGGACGGCGGGACGGACACCGTGCCGAGCACGGTGTGGTCGGCGAGCCACGGATGGCTGCCGGTGGAGAGCGTGCCGGTCAGGAGCATGCCCTCGCCGCCGCTGCCGTCGCCGCTGCTGCTGTCGCTGTTGTTGTCGGCCGCGGGCCCGGCGAGCCGGAGGGAGGCGGAGAGGATGCCGTGGTCCGTGGCATCGGTCCCGGCCGTGCCGGGTCCGCCGGTCCGGGGGCCGTCGGCGAGCCAGTAGCTCTCGTGCTGGAAGGCGTAGGCCGGCAGGTCCGCCCGGGGGCCGCCGGGCAGCACCCGGGACCAGTCCACGGCGGTGCCGTGGGCGTGCAGTGTGCCGAGGGCGGTCAGGGCGGCGAGCGGCTCGGGGGTGTCGCGGCGCAGCAGGGACACCACGGTGACGGCCTCTCCGGCCAGGCAGTCGTCGACCGCGGGGGTGAGGGCCGCGTCGGGGCCGAGTTCCAGGAACGCGGTCGTGCCGAGCTCCCGGAGGGTCCGTATCCCGTCGGCGAACCGGACGGTGTCCCGCAGATGCCGGACCCAGTGGCCGGGGGAGGCCAGCTCCGCGGCGGTCACGGGCGCGCCCGTGCGGTTGGAGATCAGCGGGACGGCCGGCTCGTGGTGGCGGACGCCTTCGACGGCACGGCGGAAGTCCTCCGTGACGGGGTCCATCAGCGCGGAGTGGAAGGCGTGGCTGACCCGCAGGTCCCGGGTGCGGTGGCCGCGCCCGGCCAGCAGCTCCGTGACGGCGCGTACCGCCTCGGCGGCGCCGGACACCACCACGGCGGAGGGTCCGTTGACGGCGGCGATGTCCACCGGGGCGCCGAGTCCGGCGATCGCGGCCCGGACTTCGTCCTCACCGGCCCGTACGGAGGCCATCGCGCCGCCTTCGGGGAGCGCCTGCATCAGCCGTCCGCGGGCCGTGACGAGCGCGGCCGCGTCGGGCAGGGTCAGCACTCCGGCGACATGGGCGGCGATCAACTCCCCGATGGAGTGGCCCATCACCCGGTCGGGGGTCAGGCCCCAGGATTCGGCGAGCCGGTAGAGCGCGGTCCCGACGGCGAACAGCACGGGCTGTGCCCAGCCGGTGGTGGAGAGGAGCGCGGCCTCCGGGGTGCCGGGCGCGGCGAAGGCGACGCTCCGCAGCGGCCGGTCCAGATGGCGGTCGAGTTCGGCGCACGCCTCGTCGAAGGCGGCGGCGAAGACCGGGTACCGGTCGTACAGTTCGCGTCCGGCGCCGGGCCGCTGGGCGCCCTGGCCGGTGAAGAGGACGGCCAGGCCGCCGCGGCGGGCCTCGCCGCGGACCAGGGCCGGGTGGCCGCGGTCGGCGGCGAGGGCGCGTACTCCGTCGAGCAGGGTGTCGTGGTCCGCCGCGGTCACGACCGCGCGGTGCGCGAGGGCGGCGCGTGAGCCGGCCAGGGCGCGGGCGACGGCGGGGGCCGGGGCGGCGGGGGCGGCGGCGAGCCGGGCGGCCTGGGCGCGCAGGGCCGCCGGGGTGTGGCCGGAGAGCAGCCACGGCAGGGGGCCGGTGTCGGCGGCGGGCTCCTCCGGGGCCGCGGGCGGGGCGGCCGGTTCCTCCAGGATGACATGGGCGTTGGTGCCGGAGACGCCGAAGGAGGAGACGCCCGCGCGCCGCGGCCGCTCTCCTGCCGCCCACGGCACGGCCTCGGTGAGCACTTCCACGGCGCCCGCCGACCAGTCCACTTCGGTGGTGGGCGTGCCGGCGTGCAGGGTCCTGGGCAGGACGCCGTGGCGCATGGCGAGGACCATCTTGATGATCCCGGCCACTCCGGCGGCGGCCTGGGTGTGGCCGATGTTGGACTTCACGGAGCCGAGGCGGAGGGGCTGGTCGCGGTCCTGGCCGTAGGTGGCGAGGAGGGCCTGGGCCTCGATGGGGTCGCCCAGTTTTGTGCCGGTGCCGTGGGCCTCGACGGCGTCGACATCGGCCGGGGTGAGCCCGGCGGACCGCAGCGCGTCCCGGATGACGCGCTGCTGGGACGGCCCGTTGGGTGCGGTGAGGCCGTTGGACGCGCCGTCCTGGTTGACGGCGGAGCCGCGGACCACGGCCAGCGGCTGCCGGCCGTTGCGCCGGGCGTCCGACAGCCGTTCCAGGACGAGGACACCGACGCCCTCGCCCCAGGCGGTGCCGTCCGCGGCCGCCGAGAACGCCTTGCAGCGGCCGTCGGGGGCGAGCCCGCGCTGCCTGCTGAAGTCGACGAACGGTTCGGGGCCCGCCATCACGGTGACGCCGCCCGCGAGGGCCAGGGCGCATTCGCCGTTGCGCAGTGCCTGGGCCGCGAGGTGCAGGGCGACCAGCGACGACGAGCAGGCGGTGTCGACGGTGACCGCGGGGCCTTCGAGGCCGAGGGCGTAGGCGACCCGGCCGGACACCACGCTGGCGGAGTTCCCGGTGCCGAGGTAGCCCTGGATGTCGTCGGGGACGGAGTGCAGCCGGGAGCCGTACTGTCCGCCGTTGGTGCCCGCGTAGACGCCGGTACGGCTGCCGCGGACGGACGCCGGGTCGATTCCGGCGCGTTCGAGTGCCTCCCAGGAGACTTCGAGCATCTGCCGCTGCTGCGGGTCGGTCGCCAGGGCCTCGCGCGGGGAGATCCCGAAGAACCCGGCGTCGAATCCGGCGGCGGCGTCGAGGAACGATCCGGTCCTGACGTAGGTGCGGCCCGGCTTGCCCGGCTCGGGGTCGTAGAGCGCGTCGACGTCCCAGCCGCGGTCGGCGGGGAAGTCGGTGACGCTGTCGCGGCCTTCGGCGAGCATCCGCCACAGCTCTTCCGGTGATCCGACGCCGCCGGGGAAGCGGCAGCTCATTCCGGTGATGACGATCGGGTCGTCGTCGGTGGCGGCCCCGGCGGCGGCCGCCGGGCCGGTGTGCCCGCCGGTGTCGGGGGTGGTGGTGCCGGGCGCGAGGGCGAGCAGATGGCGGGCGAGTTCGTCGGGGGTCGGATAGTCGAAGACCAGGGTGGCGGGCAGGGTGAGCCCGGTGGCCCCGGCCAGCCGGGTGCGGAGTTCGACCGCGGTCAGCGAGTCGAAGCCCAGATCGCGGAAGGGTTTCCACGGCTGTACGTCGGCGGCGGAGCCCAGCGCGAGTACGGCCGCGACCTCGGCCCGCACCAGCTCGCCGACGAGTGCCGGGCGGGCGGCCGGGGCGCTCTCGGCGACCCGGGCCCAGAGCGGGCGTTCCCCGTCGTCGTCCGGCTTGCGGCCGGGGGCGAAGGCGGTGAGCAGCGGGCTGGGGCGGGCCGCGGTGAACGCGGCCAGGAACCGGTCCCAGTCGAGGTCGCCGACGACCGTGACGGCGTGGCCGCTCGCGATCGTCCCGGCCATGGCGTCGAGGGCGCGCTCGGGCCGCATGGCGATCCCGCCGTCGCGGCGGAGCCGTTCGAGGACCGTGCGGTCGCGGGCCATGCCGTCTCCGGCCCAGCCGCCCCAGGCGATGGACGTGGCGGGCAGGCCGAGCGCCCGGCGCCGTTCGGCGAGGGCGTCGAGATGGGCGTTGGCCGCCGCGTAGTTGCCCTGTCCGGCGCCGCCGACGGCTCCGGCGAACGCGGAGAACAGGACGAACGCGGTGACCGGGAGTCCGGCGGTGAGTTCGTGGAGGTGGCCGGCGGCCCCGGCCTTGGCGGGCAGGACCCGGTCGAACGCCTCGGCGTCGAGGGAGGCGACGACTCCGTCGGCGAGCACTCCGGCGGTGTGCACGACCGTGGTCAGCGGGTGTTCCGCCGGGATTCCGGCGAGTACGTCGGCGAGGGCGGCCCGGTCGGACACATCGCAGGCGGTGACGGTGACGGTGGCGCCCAGGCCGGTGAGTTCGGCGGCCAGTTCGGACGCGCCCGGGGCTTCGGGTCCGCGGCGGCTGAGCAGGACGAGATGCCGGAACCCGTCGGCGGCCAGGCGGCGGGCGACATGCGCGCCGAGGCCCCCGGTGCCGCCGGTGATCAGTGCGGTGCCATCGGTGCCGCCGGTGAGCAGCGCGGTGCCGTCGGGCCGGTGTCCGCCGGTGGTCGTGGTGGCGGTGTGCCGGAGGGCGCGGACGAGACGGCGGGCGAGCAGTCCGTCGCCCCGGACGGCGAGCTGGTCCTCGCCGGTGCGTCCGGCGACGGCGGCGCAGACGAGGTCCCAGGCGAGTTCACGGTCGGGGGCGGCGGCCGGGTCGGGGAGGTCGACCAGTCCGCCCCAGCGGTCGGGGTGTTCGAGCGCGGCGACCCGGCCGAGGCCCCAGAACTGTGCCTGCGCGGGGTCCGTGACGGGTTCGACGGCACCGCGGGTCACCGTCCACAGGGGGGCGCCGGTCCGGGCCGCGAGCCGGGCGGTCGCGGCGAGGGCGGCCGGGCCGGGGTGCGGTCCGGAGGTGAGGGCGAGCAGGGAGACCACACCGCGGATGCCGTCCGGCAGGGTGTCGGGGGCCGCGTCGGCGGGCACCACGACCGGGCGGGCGCCGTGCCGTTCCAGCGCCCGGACGCAGTCGGCGACGAGTTCGCCGTCGCCGGTCCCGGTCCCGGTCCCGGCTGCGTCTCCGGCTGCGTTCGCGGTTCCGTTCGCGTCTCCGTTCGCGGTTCCGGCTGCCTCTCCGGGGCCGTTCGCGGTCCCGGCCGCGTTCGCGGCTCCGTCGCCGGTGACGACGGCCCAGACCCCGTCCAGCTCCGTGGGCGGCGGCTGTACCGGGGTCCAGTCGACGGTGTAGCGCCAGGACGCGGTGGCGTCGCCGCGGGACCGCCGCCAGGACGTGAGCGACGGCAGCACCTCGGCGAGCGCGGCGCGGTTGCCGTTCAGCTCCAGCAGTTCGGCCAGTCCTTCGGTGTCCGCGCGGTCGACGGCCGACCAGAAGGGGTCGGTCTCGGCCGGGGCCTGCGGCCACCAGTGGCGGCTGCGCTGGAAGGCGTAGGTGGGCAGTTGGACGGTGCGGGCCGGGCGGAGGACGGTGTCGCGGTCCCAGTCGACGCCGCGGACATGGAGTTCGGCCAGGGCGCCGACGAGCGTCGCGGACGCGGGCCGGCCGGACCGCTGGACGGGTACGGCGACGACGTCGGACCGGCCGCCGTAGCCGGTGACCAGACCGGTCAGGGAGGCGGTGGGACCGATGTCGACGAAGGTGCGGGCGCCCGCGGCGACGAGGGTGCCGACGGCGTCGCCGAACCGCACCGCGTGCCGCAGCTGGTCGGCCCAGTGGTCGGCGGTGGGCGGCTCGCCGCCGGTGTCGAGACGGCGGCCGGTGAGGGTGGAGACCAGCGGGATCTCGGGCCGCGCCGGGGAGAGTCCGGCGGCGACGGCCCGGAATTCGGCGAGGACGGGTTCGGTGTGCGGGGAGTGGAAGGCCCGGTCGACCCGGAGCCGGGTGGTGCGCACTCCGCGGTCCGCCCAGCCGCGGGCGACGGCGTCGACGGCCTCCGCGTCCCCGGAGATCACGGTGGTCTCCGGTCCGTTGACCGCGGCGACGACGACGGCGCCGGCCAGGCCCGTCAGGGACTCCCGTACGTCCGCTTCCGCGGCCCGGACGGACACCATGGCGCCGCCCGCGGGCATCTCCGCCATCAGGCGGCCCCGCGCGGCGACGAGGGCCGCGGCGTCCGGGAGGGTCCACACCCCGGCGACATGGGCGGCGGACAGCTCGCCGATGGAGTGGCCGGCGACCCAGGCGGGCCGTACTCCCCAGTGCTCCAACTGCCGGTGGAGGGCGATGTGCAGGGCGAACAGTCCGGGCTGGGTGTACGCGGTGCGGTCCAGCAGCCCGGCCTCCGGGCTGTCCGTACCGGCGAAGAGGACATCCCGCAGCGGCCGTTCCAGATGCGGGGCGAAGTGCTCGCAGACCTCGTCGAGTGCGGCGGCGAACACGGGGTGTTCGGCGTACAGTTCCCGGCCCGCTCCGGGCCGCTGGCTGCCCTGCCCGGAGAAGAGGAACGCGGGCTCCCGGGTGGTGTCGAGGGCGAGTCCGGTACGGACGTGTGCCGCGGGCGATCCGGCGGCGACGGCCCGCAGGCCGGTAAGGGCCTCCCCGGTGTCCCGGGCGACGATCACGGCCCGGTGGGGCAGCGCGGCACGGGTGGTGGCCAGCGAGAGCGCGGTGTCGGCGGCGGCGGTCGCCCCGGTGGCGAGATGCCGGGCCAGCCGGTCCGCCTGGTCGCGCAGGGCGGCGGGGGTCGCGCCGGACAGCACCCAGGGCAGGGGCCGTTCGGGCGCCGGTTCCGGGTCGGGTTCCGGATCGGGCAGCGGCCGTTCGAGGATGACATGGGCATTGGTGCCGGACACTCCGAAGGAGGACACCCCGGCCCGCCGGGGCCGGTCGTCCGCCTCCCAGGCGCGGGCCTCGGTGAGCAGCCGCACCTCGCCCGCGGACCAGTCGACCTCGGGGGTGGGCGCGTCCACGTGGAGCGTCCTGGGCAGCAGCCCGTGCTCCATCGCCAGCACCATCTTCATCACCCCGGCCATCCCGGCGGCGGCCTGGGTGTGGCCGATGTTGGACTTCACGGAGCCCAGCCAGAGCGGCTGTTCGCGGTCCCGGCCGTAGGTGGCGAGGAGGGCCTGGGCCTCGATGGGGTCGCCCAGGACGGTGCCGGTGCCGTGCGCCTCGACGGCGTCGACATCGGCCGCGGCGAGCCCGGCGGACCGCAGGGCCTCCCGGATGACGCGCTGCTGGGACGGCCCGTTGGGCGCGGTCAGCCCGTTGGAGGCGCCGTCCTGGTTGACCGCGGAGCCCCGCAGCACGGCCAGCACCTCCCGGCCGTTGCGCCGGGCGTCCGACAGCCGCTCGACCAGCAGGACGGCGACGCCCTCGCCCCAGCCCGTACCGTCGGCCGACGCGGAGAACGCCTTGCAGCGGCCGTCCGGGGCGAGTCCGCCCTGGCGGCTGAACTCGATGAAAGCGCCGGGGGTGGACATCACGGTGACTCCGGCGACGAGCGCGGCCGTGCACTCTCCGGAGCGCAGTGCCTGCGCCGCCAGGTGCAGGGCGACAAGCGACGACGAGCAGGCCGTGTCGACGGTGACCGCGGGTCCTTCCAGGCCGAGGAGGTAGGAGATCCGGCCGGACATCACGCTGACCGCGCTGCCGGTGATCAGATAGCCCTCGCCGCCGCGCCGGGCGCCGTCGAGGAGGGTCGTGTAGTCCTGTCCGTTGCTGCCGACGAAGACGCCCACCTTCTCGCCGCGCAGGGAGGTCGGGTCGATGCCCGCGCGTTCCAGGGCCTCCCAGCCCGTCTCCAGCAGCAGCCGCTGCTGGGGGTCCATGGCCATGGCCTCGCGGGGCGAGATGCCGAACAGTTCGTGGTCGAAGTCCGCCGCCTCGTAGAGGAAGGCGCCGTGCCGGGTGGAGGTGGTGCCGGAGTGGCCCGGGTCGGGGTGGTACAGCTCGTCGACGGGCCAGCCGCGGTCGGCCGGGAACCCGGCGACGGTGTCCCGTTCGTCCACCAGGAGCTGCCACAGCTCCTCGGGGGTGCCGACGCCGCCGGGGAAGCGGCAGCTCATCGCGGTGATGGCGATGGGGTCGCCGTCCGTACCGGGGAGCGCGGCCGGGGTGTCCGGGGCAGGCTGCCGCTCCGCGGGTCCGGCGGCCGGTTCGCCGAGGAGGTCGCCCAGCAGACGGCGGGCGAGCAGTCCGGGGGTGGGGTGGTCGAAGACGAGGGTGGCGGAGAGCCGTACGCCGGTGGCCGACTGGAGCCGGTTGCGGAGCTGTACGGCGGTCAGCGAGTCGAATCCGAGGGATTTGAAGGCGGTGTCGGCCGTCACGTCCTGCGGTGAGGCGTGGCCGAGTACGTCGGCCGCGGCCGTCCGCACCAGCTGGAGGGTCTCCCGGTGCTGCTCCGCGGGTGCCAGCGGGCGCAGCCGGGCGGCGAAGGAGTTCTCGTCACCGCCCGCGGCGGCCGCGGCGGCGGTCCGCCGCCGTACGCCGCCGAGCAGACCGTGCAGCAGTACGGGGGCGGCTCCGGCCCGGTGCCGGGTGCGCAGGGCGTCGAGGTCCAGCCGCAGGGGTACGACGGCGGTGTCGGCACCGGCGCAGGCGGCGTCGAAGAGGGCGAGGCCCTGGGCGGATTCCAGCGGGAGGATGCCGCCGGTGGAGAGGCGGCGCAGACCGTCGTCGTCGATATGCCCGGCCATCCGGCTGCGTTCGGCCCACAGGCCCCAGGCCAGGGCGGTGGCGGGGAGTCCGGCGGCCCGCCGCCGGTGGGCGAAGCCGTCGAGGAAGGCGTTGGCAGCGGCGTAGTTGGACTGCCCGGCGGTGCCGAGGGTGCCGGCGAGGGAGGAGTAGAGGACGAAGGCCGACAGCTCGGTGTCCGCGGTCAGTTCGTGCAGATGGAGGGCGGCGTCGGCCTTCACCCGGAGGACGGTGTCCAGGCGCTCCGGGGTCATGGACTCCACGACGCCGTCGTCGATGGCGCCCGCGGCGTGGACGACACCGGTGAGCGGATGGTCCGCGGGGACGGCGGCGAGAGTCCGGGCGAGGGCGTCCCGGTCGGCGACGTCGCAGGCGGTGACGGTGACGGCGGCGCCGAGTGCGGTGAGTTCGGCGGCCAGTTCGGGCGCGCCCGGGGCTTCGGGCCCGAGCCTGCTGACCAGCAGCAACTGCCGTACCCCGTGGACGGTGACCAGATGGCGGGCGAGGGCGCTGCCGAGGGTGCCGGTGCCGCCGGTGACCAGGACGGTGCCGCGGCCGGTGAACGGGGAGGCGGGCGGGCCCGCGGGCGGGGTGGTGTCGGTGAGGCGCGGGACGAGGGCGGTGCCGCCGCGGAGGGCGAGCTGGGGTTCGCCGGAGGCGAGGGCGGCGGCGAGGGCGGGGGTGGGGGTGCCGGAGATGGTGGTGGTGCCGTCTTCTTCGGCGCGGCTTCCGGTGCCGGTGCCGCCGTGGGTACCGGTGCTGGTTCCCGTGCCGCTTCCGGTGCCGCCGTCGGTACCGGTGCCGGTGCCGCCGTGGGTACCGGTGCCGCTTCCGGTGCCGCCGTCGGTGTCGACCAGGACGAACCGGTCCGGGTGCTCGGACTGGGCGGTTCGTACGAAGCCCCAGACCGCGCTGCCCACCGGGTCGACGGCCGGATCGTCCCGGCCGGTCACCACCGCGCCGGTCGTGGTGACGACCAGGCGGGCCGCCGGATCCCGGGGTTCGGCGAGCCAGTCGCGCACCAGGCCCAGCGCCCGGCGCAGGGCAGCCCGCACGGCGGCGGCGGAGTCGTCGCCCTCGTACGGCGGGAAGTCGGCCACGGTCAGGGGCCCGGGGGCGGGCCCGCCCGCCCCGGAGGCCGGAGCCCAGCGCAGGGTGAGCAGCCGTCCGCCCGCCGCGGCGGGCACGGCCACGGCGCCGAGCCGCACCGCCCGCGCGGTCAGTACGGGTGCCCCGGCGGAGTCGACGGCGGTCAGGGAGAGAACATCGCCGGAACCGGAACCGGAACCGGGGCCGGAGCCGGTGGGGGTGGGGGTACGGGTCCGGGTCACCCGCAGCGACGTGGCCCCGGTCGCATGGAGCCGTACCTCCGACCACTCCGCGGCCGGGCCGGTCAGCGCCGCTTCCAGGAGCAGCGGATGGAGGCCGAACCCGTCGGCGCTCACCCCGTCCGGCAGCGCCACCTCCTCGGTGACGGCGTCCTCCGGCGGCGGCCCGGCCGATCCGGCGGGCGCGGCGGACTCCGCGGACCGGGCGGACTGGGCGGTCGCCGGGGAGGCGAGCACTCCCCCGGCGTACCGGGTCCACGGGCCGTCGTCCACGCCCGTATGGACGGTGAACTCGTGCGCGCCGTCGCGCTCCGGGGCCACGGTGACCTGGAGGCGTACGGTCCCCCGGTCGGGCAGCACCAGGGGCGCGTCCACCGTGAGCGAGCGGATCCCGGCGCAGCCAACCTCGTCACCGGCGCGTACCGCCAGCTCCACGGCGAGCGCCGAGGGTGCCGGGCCGGGCGCGAGCCACGGGTGTTCCCGTACGCCGATCCGGCCGGTGAGCAGGGTTCCGCCGCCGTCCGCGAGGCGCACCGCCGCGCCGAGCAGCGGATGCCGGGTGGCGCTGAGTCCGAGGCCGTCGGCGTCGCCGGGTTCGGCCGGGGACAGCAGCCAGTAGTCGCGGTGCTGGAACGGGTAGGTCGGCAGGGCGACCCGGTTGCGGGCGGGCGGCAGGACCGCTTCCCAGTCGACCGTGATGCCCGCGGTGTGGGCCTCGGCCGCGGCCGCGGTGAACCGGGCCGTGCCGCCGTGGTCGCGGCGGAGGGTGGCGAGTGCCGTGCCGGGCACCCGGGCGTCGTCCAGGATCTCCTGGAGCGCGGGCCCCAGCACCGGATGCGGGCTGATCTCCAGGAAGGTGGTGTGGTCGGCGTCCAGGAGGGACCGTACGGCCTGGTGGAAGCGGACCGGTTCCCGGACGTTCCGGTACCAGTAGGCGGAGTCGAGGGCGGCCGGGTCGAACCGGGCGCCGGTGACCGTGGAGTGGAAGGGCACCGCCCCGGCCAGCGGACGTACCGGGGCCAGCACCTCCAGCAGATGGTCCCGGACCACCTCGACCTGCGCGGAGTGGCCCGCTCCGTTGGCGCCCGCGATCCCCCGGACGCGTACGCCCTCGGCCTCCAGTCCGGTGACGAACTCCTCCACGGCGTCGGCGTCGCCGGAGACCGCGACCGACGCCGGCCCGTTGACCGCGGCGACCGAGAGCCGCCCCTGCCAGGGCAGCAGCCGGTCCGCGGTCTCCGCCTCCGACAGCCGTACGGCGGCCATCGCGCCGGGCACGGTCAGCGTGGTCCACGCCTTGCCGCGCAGGGCGACGATCCGGGCCGCGTCCTCCAGCGTCAGCGCCCCCGCCACATGGGCGGCGGCGATCTCGCCCTGGCTGTGGCCGACGACGGCGGCCGGGAGGACTCCGTACGAGCGCCATACCTCGGCCAGCGAGACCATGACGGTGAACAGCACCGGCTGGACGACGTCCAGCCGCTTCAGGTCGGGCGCGTCCGGGGCGCCGGTCAGCACGTCGAGCACGGACCAGTCGATATGCGGGGCGAAGGCGTCGGCGCACCGTCGGGCGCTCTCCCGGAACACCTCGGAGTCCGCCAGCAGTTCCCGGGCCATGGCGGGCCACTGGGAGCCCTGGCCGGGGAAGACGAAGACGGCACGCCGGTCGGGTCCCGCGGTGCCGTGGGCGATGTCCGGCGCGGGCTCGCCCGCGGCAACGGAGTCCGCCCCGGCGAGCAGCGCGTCCCGGCCGGTGCCGACGACGACCGCGCGGTGCGGGAACCGGGTACGGGCGAGGAGGGCGCGGGCGATGTCCGCGGGCTCCTCCTGCCCGGCCCGGACATGGGCGGCGAGGGCGGCCGCCTGGGCGCGCAGGGCGCTCGGGGTGCGGGCCGCCAGCAGCCAGGCGACCGGCCGGGGAGCGGCTTCGGCCGCCGGTCCGGCGGCCGGGGTCTCCGGGTCCGGGTGCGGGTGGATCTCCGGGTGCGGGTCCGGGTCCGGGTGCGGTACGAGGGGCTCCGCCGCGGCGCCCTGTTCGATGATGACGTGCGCGTTGGTGCCGGAGACGCCGAACGACGACACACCCGCGCGGCGCGGCCGGTCGCCGCCGGTCTCCCACGGGGTGTTCCGGGTGATCAGCCGGACCGTGCCCGGGGACCAGTCGACATGCGGGGTGGGGGCGTCGGTGTGGAGGGTCGCGGGCAGTACGCCCTCGTGCATCGCCAGGACCATCTTGATGATCCCGGCGACTCCGGCGGCGGCCTGGGTGTGCCCCAGGTTGCCCTTGACGGAGCCGAGCCGCAGCGGCGGCCCGGTCCGGTCCTTCCCGTAGGTGGCGAGGACCGCCTGGGCCTCGATGGGGTCGCCGAGCGGGGTGCCCGTGCCGTGCGCCTCCACGGCGTCCACGTCCGAGGGCCGCAGTCCGGCCTCCGCCAGCGCCCGCCGGATGACGCGCTGCTGCGCCGGGCCGCTGGGCGCGGTCAGACCGTTGCTCGCCCCGTCCGAGTTGACCGCCGAGCCGCGGACCACCGCGAGCACCGGGCGCCCGGCGCGCCGGGCCGAGGAGAGCCTCTCCAGCAGCAGTACGCCGACTCCCTCGCCCCACACCGTGCCGTCGGCGGCGGCGGCGAACGGCTTGCAGCGGTCGTCGGGAGCGAGGACGCGCTGCTGGCTGAAGTCGACGAAGACCTCCGGTGTCGACATCACGGCGACCCCGCCGGCGATCGCCAGCTCGCACTCCCCGCGGCGGAGGGCCGCCGCGGCCATGTGCAGCGCGACCAGGGACGAGGAGCAGGCGGTGTCGACGGTGACCGCCGGGCCCTCCAGTCCAAGGGTGTAGGCGACCCGTCCGGAGAGCACACTTCCGGCGCTGCCGGTGCTCAGGTAGCCCTCGACATCCTCCGGGACCCGGCTCAGCCGGGAGCCGTAGTCGTGGAACATGGCGCCCGCGAAGACACCGGTATCGCTGCCGCGCAGGGACTCCGGGTCGATCCCGGTCCGCTCGAACGCCTCCCAGACGACCTCCAGCAGCACCCGCTGCTGGGGGTCCATCGCCAGCGCCTCACGGGGGTTGATGCCGAAGAACGGGGCATCGAACCCGGCGGCGCCCTGAAGGAATCCGGCCGCCTGGGCGTAGGTGGTGCCGGGGGTGTCGGGGTCCGGGTCGTACAGCGCTTCGAGGTCCCAGCCGCGGTCCTCGGGGAACGGCGACATGGCGGCCCGTTCGCCGGACAGCAGCCGCCAGAGGTCCTCGGGGGACGCCACACCGCCGCCGTACCGGCAGCCCATGCCGACGATCACGACCGGGTCGTCGGCCGCCGCCCCGGACGTGCCGCCGGCCGCGGGGACGGGCTCGGGCTCCGGCCCGGCCGGGGTGAGCAGTGCGCATACATGGGCGGCGAGCGCGGCGGCCGTGGGGTGGTCGAAGGCCACCGTCGGCGGGAGCGCGAGGCCGGTCAGCGCCGAGACCCGGTTGCGCAGCTCCACGGCGGTGGTGGAGCTGATGCCGAGGTCCCGGAACGCGGTGGTCTCGGGCAGCCGTTCACCCTTGGGGCGGCCGAGTACGGCGGCGGCCGCGGCGGCGACGGCACGGCGCAGCCTGCGCTCGCGCTCCCCGGGATCGGCGTCCGGGAGGAAGGCGTCGGCGGGGGCGGGGGGTACGGGGCGCAGCACCGCGGGCCGCTCGTCGTCGGCACCGGGCGGCAGGGGTGCGGTGCGGACGGCCACGAGCTGGGGGTCGACCGCGACCGCGGCGGCGTCGAGGGCGTCGTGGACGTCCTGGGGGGAGAGGGGCGACAGGGGCGCGACCGCCGGGGGCCGGGGCGCGGGGGTCGCGGAGATTCCGGTGCTGTTGGTGCTACCGGTGATTTCAGGGCTTCCGGCGCTGTCGGTGCCGCCGGGAGTGCCGGTCGCGTCATCGGCGGTTCCGCTGTCCGCGGTGGCACCGGTGTTCCCGGGGGCGGCGGTGTCCGGGGTCGCTGTGGTGGCCGCCGTGCGCGGGCCGAGGGCCAGATGCACTGCGGTACGGCCGCCCGCGCGGGCGGCTGCGACGAGGGCCGCGCGGTACGCCGCGGCGGCCGCCCGGTGCGGTTCGTCCGGGTCGCCGACGACCCCGGCCGCGGTGTCGACCACGACGAGCCGCGCGCCGGGGGGCAGTTCGCCGATCAGGGCCGAGGCCCCTTCGTAGTCGGGGCCCTCGGGGGCGTACAGCACGGTGGCGGGTTCCTCCGGCACCGTGTCGAGCACCCGGGCGCCGCCGTGCCGCACCGCGAAGGCGGCGGCGTACTCCCGGTGTCCGGGGGTGGCTCCGGGCTCCCCGGCGGGCCCGGGGCTGCCGTCGCTCGCCGGACTTCCGGAGTCCCCCGCGGGCCCGGCGGGCCCGAGGACGACGACAGGTCCCCCGGCCGCCGGGACCGCCGCGGGGGCGGCCGGGACCAGGCGGGGCACCAGCAGTTCGCCGCCGCGCACCGCGAGCTGGGGTTCACCGGTCGCCAGGGCGGCGCCGAGCACCGACTCGTCCAGTGCCTGCGGAGCCTCGAGGTCGCCGTCGCCCGCCGCCGGTTCGGCGTCGACCAGGACGATCCGGCCCGGCGCGGCGGTCTGCACGCTCCGCAGCAGGCCCCAGACCGCGGCACCGGCCGGATCCGGTGCTTCCCCGTCGGCGGCGGCCACCGCGCCACGGGTCACCACGGCCAGCACGGACCCGGCGGGCTTGGTGAACCCGGCGGACCCGGCGGACCCAGATGACCCGGTCGGTCCGGTTGATTCGGTTGATTCGGCGAGCAGGTCGCGGACCGCCGCGTCGATCTCCCCGACGGCCGCGCGGGCCCCGACGGGCCCCGCCGCGGCGGGGACGGTGAGCACCTCGTGGGCGGGTACCCCGGCCGCCGCCGTACGCGGGCCTGCCGGGTACCAGTCGATCCGGCGCAGCGCGCCGTGCCGGGCGGGGCCGGTGGCCAGCAGCAGTGAGGGCGCCCCGGCGAGGGCGCGCCTGCGGACCTTCCCCGACGAGGTGCGCGGTACGGCGGATATCGCGTGCAGTTCCTCGGGCACCTTGTAGGCGGAGAGCTGTCCGCGGCAGTGCGCGAGCAGGGCGGCCGGGTCGGGGCGGTGGCCGTCCTCCGGTACGACGTAGGCGGCGACGACCTCGCCCAGCTCGTCGTGGGGCGCGCCGGTGACGGCCGCGTCGGCGACCCCGGGCGCGCCGCGGAGGACGTCCTCGACCTCCGCCGGATTGACGTTCTCGCCGCCCCGGATGACCAGGTCCTTGGCCCGGCCGGTGACGGTCAGCCGCCCCTCGGCGTCGGCCCGGGCCAGATCTCCGGTGTGGTACCAGCCGCCGGCCAGGGCGGCCGCGGTCTCCTCGGGCCTGCCGTGGTAGCCCGTCATCAGGCTGGGGCCGCTGACGAGGACCTCGCCCTCGGTGCCCGCGGGCACGTCCTGCCGGGTCTCCGGGTCGACGACGCGTACCGAGAGCCCGGGGACGGGCCGGCCGCAGGTGCCGTCGCCGGCGGGGTCGGCGGGATCGCCCGTGGTGATCGCGCCGCAGGTCTCGGTACTGCCGTAGCTGTCGATCAGCCGTACTCCGTAGGCGCGTTGCACGGCGGAGCGGAGTTCCGGTCCCGCGACGGCGCCCGTGCAGAGGCAGAGCCGCGGCGCGGCTCCGGCGGGTGCGGCGGTGCCGGTGCGCAGCAGCCGGTGGTAGAGGGTGGGCACGCCCGCGAGGACGGTGTGGGTGCCGTCGCGCAGGGCGGCGGCGATCGCGTCGGCGTCCAGCCCCGGGGCGATGGTGGCGGACGCCCCGGTGGCGGTGGTGCCGAGGACACAGAGGATGTGGGACAGGCTGTGGAACATCGGCAGCGGCCACATCAGCCGGTCCTCGGCGGAGAGGCCGAGGACGCCGACGTAGCACTGTTCCACCGTCCAGAGGCAGGACCGCTGGGTGGAGAGGACGCCCTTGGGTTTTCCGGTGGTGCCGGAGGTGTAGAGGAGCCAGGCGGTCTCGTCGGGGCCGAGGTCGTCCCGGGCCGGTGCCGCGGGCTCGGTGGTCGCCAGGTCCTCGTACCGGACGGGGAGTCCGGCGCCCGGTCCTTCACCTGTTCCTTCGGCTGGTACGGCGCCGGGTTCGCCGCCCGGTACGCCGCCTTGGGAGCCGTCCCGGGAGCCGTAGTCGCCGGGTCCGCCATCGCGTACGGCGCCGGGTTCGCCGACGAGGACCACGACAAGGCCGCGCCGGGCCAGGAGCGGGCCGAGCCGGTCCGCCTCCGCGGTGTCGAGCAGCACCGCGCGGGCACCGCTGTCGTCGAGGAAGTGGGTCAGTTCGGCTTCGGTGGAGCGGGGGTCCACGGGGACTCCGACGGCCGCCGCCCGTACGACCGCCAGATAGCCTTCCGCGGCTTCGACGCGGTTGCCGGTGCACAGGACGACGCGGTCTCCGCGCGCCACGCCCAGGGCGGCCAGATGTCCGGCGATCCGGGCGGTGCGCCGCTCGATCCCGGCCCAGTCGAGCGCCCGGCGGGCGTCCTCGAACGCGGTCTTCTCCCCCGCGCGTTCGGCGTTCCGCAGCACGCTCTCGGACACACTGCGAAGGACCGGATGATGCGACACGGCGCTGCCTCCCTGAACACCTGCTGACGGACCGGTGGTTTCCTGCGGATTCACTCGGATTCGCTGGGCCGTTGCGGCAGGGCAGCCCCGCCGGGGCCGGTCCGGGCGGGAGTGCTCCGCCGCCCGGACCGGCCGGTACGGCCTGTCAGCTCACCTCGGTCTTGCTGTCGACGGGCTGGTCGCCCTTCGGGAGCGAGGTCAGCGGATAGTCGGAGGTGATGACCCTGATGGCGCCCGGGGCGAAGGTGTAGGTGCCCGTGGTCTCCGGGACGAACTCGGCGTGGCCGCCGGTGAGCAGGACGTTCTGCCCGCCGAACACGTAGTTGTGGTTGACCAGCCCGACCGCGGTGGCCTCTCCCCCGCCCGCCCCGCCGATCAGTACGGTGACCTCGCCCCGGATATCTCCGGCGGGCCGGTCCTTGATGGTCGGGTGCAGGGTGCGCAGCACCACCTCGATATTGAGTTTCTCCCCCGCCTTCAGCTCGTGGGGCGTGCGGATCTCGATCTCTATCTCGGACTCCTCCGGCTCCGGCTCCCGCGTCGATGTGGTGAGGTAGGTGAAAACGCCCATCTGCACTGCCTTCCTTTTCCAGCTTTTCCGGCGGATTGATTCCGATTGACGCGAACCGGCCGGCCACGGTCCGGTCCGGACCGTTGCGGGCCGGTGCCGGCCGGTCAGCGCGAGCTGATGCCGTCCGGGTCCCGGGCCGGTGGTCCCGCGCTTCCGTGCGGGCCGCCCCCGAGGTAGTTGCTGCCGCTGACGATGCTGGCGCGCAGCATCGGCGTACCGGCCAGTCCGTTGCGGGTGAACCGCAGGGCCAGCAGCGCCGGGTTGATGAACTTCATGGAGCGGGCGCGGGAGCGGATCCGGCGGGTGACGGGAATCCGGGCACGCTCGTACGCCCGCAGCAGTTCCACGGGGTCGCCCTTGCGGGCGAACGCCCTGGAGAGCACCCAGACGTCCTCCAGTGCCTGGTTGACCCCCATGCCGATGCGGGCGGGCACGGCGTGCGCCGCGTCGCCGATCAGGCTGACCGGGCCGCGGCCCCACTGCGAGGGGACGCGGTGGAGGGTGTGGTGGGCCACGGCGATCTCGTTCTCCCCGATGGCGTCGAGGACCTGCCGTACCGGGGCGGGCCAGTCGCCGAAGAGCGTACGGAGGGTCGCGAGCCGGGTGCCGGGTTCGCCGGAGGGGGCCCGGCCGCCGCCGCCCGCCGCCCGGAGCCACGACGGGGTGTCGTCCCGGCGCAGTTCGAAGGCCCAGTGGGTCAGGCCGCCGCCGACGGGGTGGGCGACGAAGAGGCCGACCCGGCCGTAGTAGGTGGGTGCCAGATGTCCGTCGCCGAGGTCGATGGGGGCGGTTGTGGCACCGTGCCAGGACGACAGCCCGGTTTCGAGCGGTGCGTCGCCGAAGTACTGGTCGCGCACCGCCGAGCGGTAGCCGTCCGCGCCGAGGAGCACATCGCCCCGGACCCGGGTGCCGTCCGCGAACTCGGCGAGCACTCCGCCGGACGACAGGTGCTCGACCCGGACCAGCCGCTTGTCGAAGTGGACGGTGCCGGGGGGCAGCTGGGCGGCGACCCGGTGCATCAGCGCGCCCCGCATCATGCCGACGCCGGGCGAGCCGAAGCGGTCGGCCAGGGCGGCCATATCGGCATGCATGAGTCTGCGGCCCTTGTGCGACCAGACCTCCATGCGGTCGATGCGCCGTCCCAGTCCGTCGAGGTCGAGGCCGAGGTCCCGCAGGATGGCGGTGCCGTTGTGCCACACCATGACGCCGTTGCCTCCGGCGCGCAGGACGGGCGCGCGCTCGAAGACCTCGACCTCATGGCCGGCGGCGGTGAGTGCGAACGCGGTCACCATGCCGCTCACTCCGGCGCCGATGACGATGATTCTCACTGCACTCCTTTCGATCCGTGACGGTTCAGGCGTGCGCCGAGCCACTCGCGGACGGTGTGCGCCGCTTCGTCGCAGTCGTCGCCCAGCATCGAGAAGTGCGATCCGGTGACATCGCGCACCTCGGTGGCGAGTTCCCATTCGGCACGCCAGTCGGGGTGCTGTTCCGGCAGTTGCGGGGTGTAGGGGGTGAGGGCGCGCAGCAGCAGGACCGGCGCCGTTATGGGGCGGGGGTCCCAGCCCCGGAAGGACTGGAGGTAGCGGCCCATCGCGGTGAGCCGGGTGTCGTTGCGCAGCGCGACGGCGTTCTCCCTGGCGGCGACGACCTCGGTGAGGGTGGTCTCCAGCCAGGGCTTGCGCCGGATGACGGCGGGGGCGTAGCTGTCCGCGAGGACGACCGCGGCCGCCGGGACGCCCTGCTGTTCGACGCGTTCGGCGACGGCGTGCGCCAGCATGCCCGACGCCGACCAGCCGACGAGGACGAACGGCCGGCCGTCGGCGTACCGCAGGACGGCGCGCGCATGGGCCTCCACGAGCGCGGTGAGACCGGCCGGCAGGGGCTCCCCGGCGCCGTAGCCGGGATGCGTCAGTGCCACCACCTCGTGGGTGCCCGCGAACCGTGCGGCCAGGGGGACGTACTCGTGCGGACCGGCGACCGCGCTGAAGGACGGGAAGCAGATGATCACGGGGCCGTCGTCGCTGCCGTCGCCCTC
This sequence comes from Streptomyces sp. NPDC003691, assembly GCF_053981115.1. Taxonomy (NCBI): domain Bacteria; kingdom Bacillati; phylum Actinomycetota; class Actinomycetes; order Kitasatosporales; family Streptomycetaceae; genus Streptomyces; species Streptomyces sp. NPDC003691. The sequence continues at coordinate 77,079 of NZ_JBSFNQ010000029.1, forward strand.
GGCGAGCCGGACCGGACGCGGCTCCGGCGGGTCGTCGGCGGTGAAGGCGGGGCGCAGTCCGGCGGCGGCCTCCAGCAGCACGGTCGCCTCGGCGAAGCGGCCCGCCGCACTGGCCTCCCAGTAGAGGGTGCCGATCGGTCCGGCGTCCGTGCCGCCCGCCGCTGCCCCGGCGGTTGTCCCGGCGGTTGTCCCGGCGGTTGTTCCGGCGGTTGTTCCGGTCGGGGGCTCGGCCATCCTTTCGAGGAGGTGGGCGGTGAGCGCCGCGGTGGTGGAGTGGTCGAATACGGCGGTGGGCGCGAGGTCCGTCCCGGTGGCGGCGGTCAGCCGCCTGCGCAGCTCCGTGGCGCCCAGGGAGTTGAGGCCCTGGGAGAGGAAGTCGCGCTCGTCCGGTTCGGTGTCGAGGTCGAGTACGGCGACGAGGGCCGTGCGGATCAGCCGGGTCAGCTCGGCGGCCCGTTCGCTGTGCGGCAGGGCGCGGAGCCGGCCGGCGTCGTTGGTGGTCGCGACGGCCCGTACGGTACGGGCGTCGCTCCCGCCGTCTCCGTCCGGGTCCCCCGTGGCCCGGGTGTCCCCCGCGTTCCCGTGTCCGGCCGGGGCGGTGGGCAGTTCCACCGTGCCCAGGACGACTTCCGCGGCGGCCACGGGGTTGCCCGCGGGGTCGGTGAGGCGGAGCCGGAGCCCCTGCCCGTCGGCGGTCGGTGCGGCGTGCGCCAGGACGTCCCTCGCCCCGGAGGCGGCGACGGTGAGCGAACGCCAGACGGCCGGCTGGACCGGGGCATCGGCCGCGGCGCCCCCGTACGGGGCGTCGGTCCCTGCGCTGTGCCAGGCGGCTTCCAGCAGCGCCGGGTGGACGGTGAAGCCGCTGACGGAGGCGGTGTCGGGCAGGGAGAGTTCGGCGAGGACGTCGTGGCCGTGCCGCCGGACCGCGCGCAGCGCGCCGAAGACCCCGGTGACGGCCGGGCCCGCGGCACCGGCCCGGGCCGTCGGCTCCGCGATGTCGACCGGTACGGCGGCGGCGAAGAGCGCGGCGGCGTCGGGGCCGGTGTCCGCCGTGGCGGCATCGGGCCCGGCTTCCGCCCGGGTGGCATCGGGCCCGGCTTCCGCCCCGGTGGCATCGTGTCCGGCGGACAGTTCGCCCTCCGCGTGCCGCGTCCACCGCTGCCCGGTACGGGCGTCCACGGTGACCCTGCGGCGGCCGCCCTCGTCGGGGCCGACCCGTACCTGGAGCCGTGCCCCCTCGTCGTGCAGCACCAGCGGTACGGTGCAGGCGAAGTCGTGCAGCCGGTCGCAGCCCAGCCCGTCGCCCGCGCTCAGGGCGAGTTCCGCGAGTACGGCGGTGGCGACCACCGGAACCCCGTTCAGGCGGTGGTCCGCCAGCCACGGGTGGCTGCGCGGGCCGAGGACCCCGGTGAGCACCGCGCCGTCGCCGTCGGCCAGTTCGACGGCCGCCCCCAGCAGCGGGTGCCCGGCCCGGTCGAGGCCGAGGGCGGCCGGGGCGCCGCCGCCGGTCGTACGGTCGGCATCCAGCCAGTAGCGACGGCGGCGGAACGCGTAGGTGGGCAGCGGTACGGTCCGCGCGCCGGGGAACACGGCCCGCCAGTCGACGGTGATCCCGCGGGTGAAGAGCGTGCCGAGGGCGGTGGCGACGGTGCCGGGTTCGGCCCGGTCGGCCCGGAGGAACGGCACGAACTCCGTCCCGTCCGGGACGCAGTCCCGCCCCATCGCGGTGAGCACCGCGTCCGGCCCCAGCTCCAGGACCGTGGTCGCCCCGGCGGACTCCAGCGCCCGGACGGCGTCGAGGAACCGTACGGTGCCCCGCGCGTGCCGCACCCAGTGTTCGGGGGAGCGGATATCGGCGTCGGTCAGCGGAGCCCCGGTGACCATGGAGACCAGCGGGATCTCGGGGGTCCGGGGGTCGAGCGTGCCCGCGACGGCGCGGAGTTCACCGAGCACCCCGTCGACGTGCGGCGAGTGGAAGGCCCGGCCGACCGCGAGCCGTTTGGTACGGCGCCCCTTCGCCCGCCAGCGGGCCGCGATCTCCGCCACCGCGGTCTCGTCGCCCGCGAGGACCACGGCCCTCGGCCCGTTGACGGCGGCCAGGGAGACCCGGTCGGCCACCGCCGCCAGATCCGCCGCCGTCTCCTCTTCTCCCGCCTCCAGCGCGACCATCGCACCCGGCGGCAGCGTGTGCATCAGCCGGCCGCGCTCGGCGACCAGCAGCGCCGCGTCGGGGAGCGTCAGTACGCCCGCCGCATGTGCGGCCGCGATCTCACCGACCGAATGACCGGCGACCCAATCGGGCCGTACGCCCCACGACTCCAGCAGCCGGAAGAGGGCGACCTCCACCGCGAACAGCGCGGGCTGCGCGTAGTCGGTCCGGTCGAGCAGGTCACCGGCGTCGCCGAGGACGACATCGGTCAGCGGCCGCTCCAGCCGGGGGGCGAGTTCGGCGGCGACGGCGTCGAACGCCGCGGCATAGGCGGGGTACGCGGTGTACAGCGCGGCGCCCATGCCCGCCCGGTGGGAGCCCTGCCCGGTGAAGAGGTAGGCGAGCCGGGCCGACGAGGGCACCGGGGTCACGGGCGCCCGGCCTTCGGCGACCGCGGCCAGGCGGCCGGGGAGCCGGTCCCGGTCACCGGTCACAAAGGCCCGGTACGGGAACGGTGTACGGGTCGTGGCCAGCGACAGGGCGAGATCGGCCGGCCGCACTCCGGGGCGCTCGGCGAGCAGGTGCCCGAGGCGTTCGGCCTGCTCCCGCAGCGACTCGGCGGACCTCGCCGACAGGACGAGCGGGACCGGCCCGGTGCCCGCAGCCGTCTCCGCCGCAGTCTCCGCCGTCGCTGCCGTCTCGGAGGTCGTACCGGGGTCCGTACCGGGGTCCGTCTCCGGGTCCGCCGCGGTGTCCGCCCCCGCGGTGGGAGCGGACGGGTCCCGCGGCGCCTCCTCCAGGATGACGTGGGCGTTGGTGCCGGAGATACCGAACGAGGACACGCCCGCGCGCCGCGGCCGCTCCCCGGCCGCCCACGGCACGGCCTCGGTGAGCAGCTCGACCGCGCCCGCCTCCCAGTCGACCTCGGACGTCGGCTCGTCGATATGGAGCGTCTTCGGCAGCAGCCCGTGCCGCATCGCGAGGATCATCTTGATGACGCCCGTGACTCCGGCGGCGGCCTGGGTGTGGCCGACGTTGGACTTCACGGAGCCGAGGCGGACGGGCTGTTCGCGGTCCTGGCCGTAGGTGGCGAGGAGCGCCTGGGCCTCGATGGGGTCGCCGAGCCTCGTCCCGGTGCCGTGGGCCTCGACGGCGTCGACATCGGCCGGGGTGAGCCCGGCGGACCGCAGGGCCTCCCGGATGACGCGCTGCTGCGACGGCCCGTTGGGCGCGGTCAGCCCGTTGGAGGCGCCGTCCTGGTTGACCGCGGAGCCGCGGAGCACGGCCAGCACCTCATGACCGTTGCGCCGGGCGTCCGACAGCCGCTCCAGGACGAGGACACCGACCCCCTCGGCCGCGCCCATACCGTCCGCGGCCGCCGAGAACGCCTTGCAGCGGCCGTCGGTGGAGAGTCCGCGCTGGCGGCTGAACTCGACGAAGAATCCCGGTGTGCTCATCACGGTCACGCCCCCGGCGAGGGCGAGCGAGCATTCGCCGTTGCGCAGTGCCTGCGCCGCCAGGTGGAGGGCGACCAGCGACGACGAGCACGCCGTGTCGACGGTCATCGCCGGGCCTTCGAGACCGAAGGCGTACGAGACCCGGCCGGACATCACACTGCCCGCGTTGCCGGTCATCAGATGGCCTTCGAGGCCGTCGGGCGCGGCGGCGAGGGCCGCCGTGTAGTCCTGGCCGACATAGCCGGTGAACACTCCGGTACGGCTGCCGCGCAGCGACGCCGGATCGGTGCCCGCGCTCTCCAGCGCCTCCCACGACGCTTCGAGCATCAGCCGCTGCTGGGGGTCCATCGCCACGGCCTCGCGCGGCGAGATCCCGAAGAACGCGGGGTCGAACTCGGCGGCGTCGTGCAGGAAGTTCCCGGAGCGGGTGTAGCTGGTGCCGGTGTGCGCCGGGTCGGGGTGGAAGACGCGGTCGAGGTCCCAGCCGCGGTCGGCAGGGAAGCCGGTCACCGTATCGCGCCCGGCGGCCAGCAGCCGCCAGAGGTCGTCCGGGGTCCGTACGCCGCCGGGGAGGCGGCAGCTCATGCCCACCACGACGATTGGGTCGCCGTCGGTGGCGGCCGGGCGTCCGCCGTCCGGTGCGGTGTCCCCGGCCGTGGTCCCGGCCGTGGCCGCGGTGCCCGGCCCGCCGGACAGCGCTTCGGCGAGGTGGTCGGTCAGCGCCTGTGGTGTGGGGTGGTCGAAGACGAGTGTGGACGGCAGCCGCAGTCCGGTGGCGGCCATGATCCGGTTCCGCAGTTCGACGGCGGTCAGGGAGTCGAAGCCCATCTCCCGGAAGGCCCGTGCCTCCTCGACCGCTTCGGCGTCGCCGTGGCCGAGGACGGCGGCCGCGTCCGTACGGACCAGCTCCAGGACCGCCTTGCGCCGGGCGGCAGCCGGCAGTGCGGCCAGCCGGTCGGCGAGGGAGGACGGTCCGCCGGTGCGGGCCGCCGCCCGCCGGGTACGGGGCTGGACGAGGGCGCGCAGCAGATGCGGGACGCCGTGGGTCTCGCCGCGCTCCCGGATCCGGCCGAGGTCGAGGCGTATCGGCACCAGGAGTGGGTCCGTACCGCGTAATGCGGCGTCGAAGAGTGCGAGTCCTTCGTGGTCGGTGAGTGCTCCACCACCGCCGCCGGACATCCGGGCCAGGTCGGTGGTGCCCAGGGCCGCGGTGAGTCCGCTGCGGGATTCCCACAGACCCCAGGCGAGGGAGGTGGCGGGCAGTCCGGTGGCGCTCCGCTGTTCGGCGAGGGCATCGAGGAAGGAGTTGGCGGCGGCGTAGTTGGCCTGTCCGGCGCCGCCGAGAACACCGGCCGCGGAGGAGAAGAGAACGAAGGCGGCGAGGTCTGCGGTCAGCTCGTGCAGATTGACGGCGGCATCGACCTTCGCCGCCAGGACCCGGTCGATCTGCCCGGCCGACAGCGACTCGACCAGACCGTCGTCCAGCACACCCGCGGCATGAACGACACCGGTGAGCGGATGGTCATCGGGTATCGCGGCCAGGACCGCGGCGAGGGCCTCCCGGTCGGCGGCATCACAGGCCGCAACGGTCGCCTCGGCACCGAGTTCCCGCAGCTCGTCGACGAGTTCGCGGGCCCCGGGAGCATCGGCTCCCCTGCGGCTCAGCAGCAACAGGTGCCGTACGCCGTGCCGGGAGACCAGCCGCCGGGCCACCAGCCCGCCGAGCACACCCGTACCACCGGTGACCAGCACCGTCCCCGAACCGTCCAGGGGCTGCGGGACGGTGAGAACGACCTTGCCGATATGCCCGGCCCGCGACATCAGCCGCAGGGCACCCGGGGCCTTGCGTGCGTCTCGGACGGTGAGCGGAAGCCGCTGCAACAGGCCCTGTTCGAAGAGGCCGACCAGCTCCAGCAGCATCTCCTGGATACGATCCGGACCCGCCTCCGCCAGATCAAACGCCCGGTACATCACGTCCGGTATCTGCTCCGGGTCCCGGATATCCGTCTTGCCCATCTCCACAAACCGGCCACCGGGGTTCAGGAGCCGCAGCGACGCGTCCACGAACTCACCCGCGAGCGAGTTGAGGACCACATCGACCCCGCCGCCGGACGCCTCACGGATCGCGGGTTCGAACGACAGGTCACGCGACGACGCCACCCGCTCCTCGGCAACCCCGAGCGCCGTGACCGCGGGCCACTTCGCCGCACTCGCCGTACCGAACACCTCGGCACCCAAGAGCCGGGCGAGCTGCACCGCCGCCATCCCCACCCCACCCGCAGCCGCATGCACCAGCACCGACTCCCCGGCACCCAGACCCGCCAGGTCCCGCAACCCGTACCACGCCGTGCAGAACACCACCGGAACCGAAGCAGCCTCCGCAAACGACCACCCCGCAGGCACCGGCACCACCAACCGCCGGTCCACCACCACGGATGTGCCGAGGCCATTGCTGAAGAGGCCCATCACCCGGTCCCCCGGCACCAGATCCACCCCCGGACCCACTGCCGTGATGACGCCCGCGCCCTCGCCCCCGATCTCCGCCACCCCCGGATACATTCCGAGCGAGATCAGCACATCCCGGAAGTTCAGCCCGATTGCGTGCAGGGCGATCCGGACCTGTCCGGGGCCGGGTTCGAGGTCGGTGGCCGGAATGCCGACGGCGCGCAGGGCGTCGAGCGAGCCGCTGCCGTCGGGCTCGACGCGCCAGTCGCCCTCGGGGACGCCCAGACCGTTGGGCGTGGCACGGGTCAGCCGGGGTACCAGCACCTCGCCCGCCTGGGCGCGGGCCTCGGGCTCACCGGTCGCGACGATCACGTCGAGGGGGACGGACCCGTCGCTGTCGACCAGGACGAACCGGCCGGGGTGCTCGGCCGCGGCGGCCCGTACGAAGCCCCGGGCGGCGGACTGCACCGGGTCCGCGGTGGTCGTGGCGTCCCGGGTGACCAGGACAAGACGGGTGTCGGCGAGTCGGTCGGAGGCCAGTAGGCCGCGTACGGCCGTATGGACCTCGGCGAGCACGGCGCGTACCGCGGCGGGTGCGTCGGCGGCCTCGGACCGGGGGCAGGGCAGGACGAGGAGATCCGGTGCGGATTCCGCCGCGTCCGCTTCGGCGAGAGCGAAAGCGGCAGCGGGACCGCCGTCGAGGGCGGTGAGTCCTTCGACGGGCGCCCCGGGCACATCGGCCGGTGCGCCGAGCACGGCCCACCGCTGGGCGGGGGCTTCCAGGCCGGAGACGCCCAGCGCGGTCCAGTCGACCCGGAACAGGGAGTCGGGTGCGGTGTCGGGGGTGCTCTGCCGGACCGGTCGCAGCGTCAGGGAGTCGATGTCGATGACGGGTGCGCCGGTGGCGTCGGCGGCCTGGAGCGACAGGGTGTCCTCACCCAGCGGGGACAGCTTCACCCGGAGCACCGCGGCACCCTCGGCATGAAGGGAGACACCGCGCCAGGCGAACGGCAGCCTCGCCGTATCGCCGCTGACCAGACCGCCCACACCCAGCGCGTGCAACGCCGAATCCAGCAGTGCCGGATGCAGACCGAAGCCGTCGGTGTCGGAGGTTTCCAGCGCGGCTTCGGCGTAGACGTCGTCGCCGAGCCGCCAGGCGGCCCGCAGGCCCCGGAAGGCCGGCCCGTAGCCGAAGCCGGCGACGGCCATGCCGTCGTACAGCCCGTCGAGGTCGAGTGCTTCGGCGTCGGCGGGCGGCCACTGGGTCAGGTCGGACGGTGTTTCGACGGCCGCGGGGGCGGGGGCGAGGGTGCCGGAGGCGTGCAGCGTCCAGTGCGTATCGCCTTCGGGCTGTGCGTGTACGCGCAGGGCGACAATTCCGGCCGGGTCCGGCGCGTCCGTGGTGACCTGGATGCGGATGGCGCCTTGGGCGGGGACGGTGAGGGGCGCGTGGAGGGTGAGTTCCTCGACCCGGCCGCAGCCGACCTCGTCCCCGGCACGCACCGCGAGTTCGACGAACGCCGTGCCCGGCAGCAGAACCGTGCCCGACACCGCATGATCCGCCAGCCAGGGATGCGACCGCAACGACAGCCGCCCCGACAGTACGACCCCCTCACCACCGGCCAGCGACACCGCCGCACCCACCAGCGGATGAGCCGTCGACAACAGACCCACCGACTCCACATCCGACGAACCCCGCACCGC